>CAKSUL010000038.1 GCA_934501475.1 uncultured Roseovarius sp.
CCTTGGGGCTGGCGGTGATCGTGGCGATCATGGAGACCGTCTATGTGATGACCGGTCGCCCGATCTGGCGGCAGATGACGAAATTCTGGGGCCTGCTGTTCGGCATCAACTTTGCCATCGGGGTCGCCACCGGCATCACGATGGAATTCCAGTTCGGCATGAACTGGTCCTATTTCAGCCATTACGTCGGCGATATCTTTGGCGCGCCGCTGGCGCTGGAAGGGCTGATGGCGTTCTTTCTTGAGGCCACATTCGTGGGGCTGTTCTTTTTCGGCTGGGACAAGCTGAGCAAGATCGGGCATCTGACCGTGACCTGGCTGGTGGCGATCGGGTCCAATTTCTCGGCGTTGTGGATATTGATCGCCAATGGCTGGATGCAGAACCCGGTCGGGGCCGAATTCAACCCGGACACGATGCGCATGGAGATGACCAGCTTTTTCGAGGTCATGTTCAACGAGGTGGCGCAGGCGAAATTCGTGCATACCGTCTCGGCGGGCTATGTCACCGCATCGGTGTTCGTGCTGGGCGTGTCGGCGTGGTATCTGCTGAGGGGGCGGCATGTGGAACTGGCGCGCCGCTCGATCACGGTGGCGGCGGCCTTTGGTCTGGCCTCGGCGCTGTCGGTGGTGGTTCTGGGCGATGAGTCGGGCTATTCGACGACCCATAACCAGCGCATGAAGCTGGCCGCGATTGAAGGCATGTGGGAGTCCGAGCCGGCACCGGCCGCCTTCACCCTGTTCGGCCTGCCCGATCAGGAGGCGCGCGAAACCCGGTACGCGGTGCATATCCCCTATGTCATGGGCCTGATCGGCACCCGGTCGCTGACCACCGATATCGCGGGAATCAACGACCTGATCGCCGAAGCCGAAGACAGGGTACGATCGGGCATCATCGCCTATGACGCGCTGATGACCATCCGCGCCGAGCGCGCCGACACCAGCCCCGAAATCCGCGCCACCTTCGAAAATCACGGCGGTGACCTGGGCTATGCGTTCCTGCTCAAGCGCTATGTCGAGGACCCGCGCGAGGCCAGCGAGGCGCAGATCAAGCAGGCGGCGGATGACACGCTGCCCAAGGTCTGGCCGCTGTTCTGGGCGTTTCGCATCATGGTCGCGCTCGGCTTCGGCTTTATCGTGGTGATGGCCTATTTCTTCTGGCGCTCCAGCTTTTGCAGGCAGGAATATCCGCGTTGGGCGCTGCGCGCGGCGGTCCTCATCATCCCCGCGCCCTGGATCGCGGCGGAACTGGGCTGGTTCGTGGCCGAATATGGCCGCCAGCCCTGGACGGTGGATGGCGTGCTGCCCACGGCGCTGTCGGTCAGCCATCTGTCGATTGCCGATCTGTTGCTGACGCTGGCGGGGTTCATGATCTTTTACACGGTGCTGTTCATCGTCGAGATGGGGTTGATGCTGAAATACATCCGCAAGGGGCCATTCGAGGATGTCGAGGAAACCGAAATCTGGACCGCGCGCCAGGAACACCGGCTGCGCACCCATGACGGCAAGGGCCCCTTTGCCGAAACACCGACGGAGCAAAGATCATGATCCTGCATGAATTCATCAGCTACGATGTGTTGCGCGTGATCTGGTGGGCGCTTGTGGGCGTGCTGCTGATCGGTTTTGCGCTGACCGACGGGTTTGACATGGGGGTGGGCGCGCTGCTGCCTTTCGTCGCCACCACCGATATCGAGCGGCGCATCGCCATCGCCACGGTCGGCCCCGTCTGGGAGGGCAACCAGGTCTGGTTCATCCTGGGGGGCGGCGCGATCTTTGCCGCCTGGCCGCCACTATATGCGGTCAGCTTCTCGGGCTTCTACCTTGCGATGTTCGTGGTTCTGGCGGCGCTGATCCTGCGGCCCGTGGCGTTCAAATACCGCTCCAAACGCGATGATCCGCGCTGGCGCGCGACATGGGACTGGGCGCTGTTCATCGGCGGCGCGGTGCCGGCGCTGATCTTCGGCGTGGCGGTGGGCAATGTGTTGCAGGGCGTCCCGTTCGAGCTGACGCCGGATCTGTTCGCGCGCTACGAGGGCGCGTTCTATGCCAAATTCGCCGGGTTGCTGAACCCCTTCGCCCTGCTGGCCGGGGTGGTATCGCTGATGATTCTGGTCACGCATGGCGCGGCGTGGCTGTCGTTCAAGGCCGAGGGCGTGGTGGCGCTGCGGGCGCGCTCGATCGGGACGGTGACCGGGATGATCACCATCGCGGGCTATCTGCTGGCCGGGATCTGGCTGACCTACGGGATCGCCGGGTATGCGCTGGTGGGCGAGGTTGTCACCGACGGCCCCTCAAACCCGCTCTATTCCGAGGTGATCCGCACCGATACATGGCTGAGTGCGTATTCCGCGCGCCCCTGGATCGCGCTGGCGCCGATATTTGGCCTGCTGGGCATGACGCTATGCGTGCTGGGGCTGCGGGCGGGGCGCGAAGGCTCGACTCTGCTGTGGTCCAAGCTGGGCATTTTCGGCGCGATCTCATCGGTGGGGCTGACCATGTTCCCGTTCATCCTGCCGTCATCGCTGGATCCGCGGTCGTCGCTGACGGTCTGGGACAGCTCATCCTCGCATCAGACGCTGTTCGTCATGCTGGTGGCGACGGTGATCTTCATGCCGATCATCCTGTCCTATACCGCATGGGTTTACCGGGTCCTTTGGGGCAAGGTGGGCGCGGCGGATGTCACGGATTCGGGGTCGGCCTATTGAAATGCGGCGGAGGTAAGAAAGGAGGACGACATGTGGTATTTTGCCTGGTTGCTGGGGTTGCCCTTGGCTGCGATATTCGCGGTGGTCAACGCGATGTGGCTTGAGATGCAGCGCGACCGCGCGCTGTCTGAATCCGACGACGCGGGCTGAGCCAAGCGCCGCGCCCGAACCGAGAAACACCAAGAGGAGTTCCGAGATGTCCAATGAAAAAACGATCGAGTATCTCAACAAGGCCGTCAAAATGGAAATGACCGCCGCGCATCAGTATCAGCTGCACGCCCATGTCCTTGAGGATTGGGGGCTGAGCCGGCTGGCCGCGCAGATGCGCGAGGAAATGGCCGAAGAGCTGGGCCATTCCGATCTGTTCATCGAACGGCTGATCTTTCTCAAGGCGGTGCCGGAACTGGCCTTTGACAAACCCCCGCACAAGGCCGACACGCTGCCCGACATGTTCCGCGCCGACCTGGCCGATGAGGAAGAGGCCATCGCGACCTATACCAAGGCCGCGCAACATGCCGGTGAGTTGGGCGATATCGGCACCCGCATGGTGTTCGAGCAGGCCGTGCTGGACGAAGAGGGCCACAAGGCTTGGCTCGAGTTGCAACTGGACCTGATCGAACGTCTGGGCGAACAGACCTACAGCGCGAAATTCATGGATACGGGTGAGTCCGACGAGGACTGAAACATGACTGCGCCTGATGGGGCGGGTGATTGCGCAAGGCGCGGGTTTTGAACAAGGAATAGACGGATGAACATGCGTTTTGTGGCTTTTGCCATGGTGGCGTTGTGCTGGGGTGCGGCGGGCAATGCGCAGGCGGACACTGCGCAGGCGGGCAGCCTGCTGATCAAGCCGGTGACGATCACCGAATGGAAATCCGTCTATGGCGAGGTCGAAACCCGTGACCGCGTTCCGGCGCGCGCCCGCATCGGCGGCACCATCGAAACGCTGGAGGTGACCGAGGGCGACCGCGTCGAGGCGGGCCAGCAGATCGCGCGCGTGGAGGATGACAAATTCGCCTTCCAGCTGGATTCGATCGACGCCCAGCTTGCCGCGCTCAACGCCCGGCTGGGCACGGCGCGCACCGATTTCGAGCGCGGCGAAACCCTGCTGGAGCGCGGCGTCATCACCACGCAGCGGCTGGATCAGCTGCGCACCGAACTGGACGTGATCCTGGGCCAGATCCGCAGCCTCGAGGCCGAGCGTCTGGTCCTTGAGCAGCGCGTGAGCGAGGGCGCGGTGCTGTCGCCGGATGCCGGCGTCGTGCTGTCGGTGCCGGTGGCGCGCGGATCGGTCATCACGCCGGGTGAGGCCGTCGCGGTGATCGGCGGCGGCGGCGTGTTCCTGCGTCTGGCCCTGCCCGAGCGCCATGCCGGGGCGCTGAAAGAGGGCGATCAGATCGTGATCAACCCGCAGAATGGTGCGCAGCGCAGCGGCCGTCTGGTCAGGCTTTACCCCCAGATCGAAGGCGGGCGCGTTCTGGCCGATGTCGAGGTGGCGGATCTGGATGCGCGCTATATCGGGCGGCGGGTTCCGGTGCGCCTGCCGATCGGCACGCGTCAGGCGCTGCTGGTGCCGCAGGACGCGCTGTCGTTCCGGGGCGGGCTGGATTACCTGACCATCGAAGGGCCGGACGGGCCGCTGGCGCGCGTCGTCGTGCCCGGTGACACCGTGCAGCGCGACGATGGTGTGTGGCGCGAAATCCTGACCGGGCTGAGCGCCGGTGATCATGTGCTGACGCCAAAGGAATGACGACATGAACAAGCTGGGCATTGCCGGTGCGCTGACGCGGGCCTTTATCGCCTCGTCCCTGACACCGCTGTTTCTGATTGCGGCGCTGGCGGTGGGGATGATCGCGCTGATCAGCCTCCCGCGTGAGGAAGAGCCGCAGATTTCCGTGCCGATGGTGGATATCCATGTGCAGGCCGACGGGTTGGCGGCGCAGGACGCGCTGAAACTGGTGACCGAACCGCTGGAAACCATCGTCAAGGGCATCAGCGAGGTCGAGCATGTCTATTCCGACACCCGCGATGATCGGGCGATGGTCACCGCGCGCTTTGAGGTCGGCGTGTCGGCGGACACGGCCGTGCTGCGGGTGCGCGACAAGATCCTTGCCAATCTGGACCGCATTCCCGTCGGCATTCCGCAGCCTCTGGTCGTGGGGCGCGGCATCGACGATGTGGCGATTGTCGCGCTGACCTTTGCGCCCGTGGCCGGGCAGGAGGGGATCGGTGCCGACACCCTGACCCGCATCGCCCGCGAGGTCGAGGTGGAGCTGGCCCGCATCACCGATGTCGGTCTGACCTATCTGGTCGGTGAGGTCGATCAGGCGCTGCGCATCGCCCCCGATCCCGAGCGTCTGGCGCTCTATGGCATCACGCTGCAACAACTGGCGGCCAAGGTCGAAGGCGCCAACAGCGCCAGCCCAGCGGGCATGCTGCGCGACAGCGGCGAGCAGATTGGCCTCGTGATCGGTCAGACCCTGTCGACCCCCGGTGAGATCGGCAATCTGGAACTGACCGCGCGCGACGGGCGCACCGTCTATGTGCGCGACGTGGCCGATGTGGCGTTCACCTCGGACATGAGCGAGGCGCATGTCGCCACGCTGAGCCGCGATGCCAAGGGTGAGATCACCCGCCGCCCCGCCGTGACGCTGGCGCTGGCCAAGCGGGCAGGCGCCAACGCGGTGACCGTGGCCGAAGAGATCCTGCACCGCGTCGAGGCGATGCAGGGCGGGCTGATCCCCGACAGCGTGGCGGTGGAAATCACCCGCGATTACGGCGAGACCGCCAGCGAAAAGGCCAATGAACTGCTGTTCCATCTGGGGCTGGCGACCCTGTCCATCGTGGTGCTGATCCTGCTGGCCATCGGCTGGCGCGAGGCGCTGGTGATGGCGGTTGTGATCCCGGTGACGATCCTGCTGACGCTGTTTGCCGCATGGCTCATGGGCTATACGCTGAACCGGGTGTCGCTGTTCGCGCTGATCTTCTCCATCGGTATTCTGGTTGATGACGCCATCGTCGTGATCGAGAACATCGCCCGCCACTGGGGGCTGAAACCGCCCGAAAAATCTGCCCGGCAAGCCGCCATCGACGCCGTGGCCGAGGTGGGCAACCCGACCATCGTCGCCACGCTGACCGTGGTGGTCGCGCTGCTGCCGATGCTGTTCGTCTCGGGGCTGATGGGGCCCTACATGAGCCCGATTCCGGCCAATGCCAGCGCGGCGATGATATTCTCGTTCTTCGTGGCGGTGATGATCACGCCATGGCTGATGATGAAATTCGCCAGCCCCGCCACCATCGCGCATGGCAATGGCGCAGGCGGGCATCCCGGCGGGCGCATGGGGCAGGTCTATGCCGCCGTGGCGCGTCCGGTGCTGGCAAGCAAATGGCGCTCGGGGGTGTTCCTGATCGCGGTGGCGGTGCTGTCCTTTGGCTCGCTTGGGGCGCTTTACACCCGCGATGTCACGGTGAAACTGCTGCCCTTCGACAACAAGTCCGAACTGTCGGTGGTCATCGACCTGCCCGAGGGGGTCTCGGTCGAGGCCACGGACGCCGCCGTGCAGGCCGTCGCGCGCGCCGCGCTGGAGATGCCCGAGGTGCTCTCGGCGCAGACCCATGCCGGCACGCCATCGGCGTTTGATTTCAACGGGCTGGTGCGGCATTACTACATCCGCTTCAGCCCCGAACAGGGGCAGGTGCAACTGAACCTTGCCGCCAAGGATCACCGCGATCGCAACAGCCACGCCATCGCGCTGGAGCTGCGCGAGCGGCTGAACAAGGTGCTGGATCTGCCCGAAGGCAGCGTCTTCAAGGTGGTCGAGCCGCCCCCCGGTCCTCCGGTCCTGTCCACGCTGCTGGCCGAGATCTACGGGCCTGACGCCGCCACCCGCCGCGCCGTGGCCGCAAAGGTGCGCCAGGCGTTCGAGGACACGCCCTATATCGTCGATACCGATGACAGCGAAGGCACGCGCGCGCGCCGGTTGCGCGCCCAGCTCAGCCCCACCGACATGGATTTCTTCCGCGTGCAGGAGGGTGACGCGCTGCATACGTTGCGCCTGCTGAATTCGGTGACGACCATCGGCTATTCGCATCGCGGCGAGGGCCGTCGCCCGATCCCGATCGTCATGGCCCGCCCGCGCGGCGAACGGGTGATGGATGAGGCCGCCCTGTCCACGCCGATCCCGGTCAACGCCTTGCCCGGATCGCGCGGCGTGGTCGAGTTGGGCGATGTGGTGCAGATCACCGAGGAGCTGGCCTCATACCCGATCTTCCGGCGTAACGGTTACAGCATCGTGATGGTGATGGGCGAGATGGCAGGCGAATTCGAGGCCCCGCTCTACGGGATGCTGTCGGTCGCCGATCTGCTGGACAAGGAGGATTGGGGCGACACCCCCAAACCCGTCCTGCGCCTGAACGGACAGCCCGAAGATACCAGCACCCCGGTCCTGTTATGGGATGGCGAATGGGAGGTGACATGGGTCACGTTCCGCGACATGGGGGCGGCCTTTGCGGTGGCGCTGCTGGGGATCTATATCCTGGTGGTGGCGCAATTCGGATCGTTCCGCCTGCCGCTCGTGGTGCTGACGCCGGTGCCGCTGACCTTTCTGGGGATCATGCTGGGGCATTGGCTGTTCAAGGCGCCGTTTTCCGCGCCTTCGATGATCGGGTTCATCGCGCTTGCGGGGATCATCGTGCGCAACTCGATCCTGCTGGTGGATTTCATCCGCCATGCCGATCCCGAGGGGCGCATCAGCGTCGAGACCCTGATCGAAGCCGGCGCGACCCGGTTCAAGCCGATCCTGCTGACCGCGCTTGCGGCCATGATCGGGGCGGCGGTGATATTGGCCGATCCGATCTTTCAGGGGCTTGCGCTGTCGCTGCTGTTTGGCTTGCTGACCTCGACCGCGCTGACGGTTCTGGTCATTCCGGCGATCTACCGCGTGTTCCGCACCTGACCCCACCCGGTGCGGCCCCTGCCGAAACCGGGTTTCACAAGCGCCTCGTTTGCGGCATCAAGGGGATTCGGGCCGATCCGGGCCCGGATCATCCGGCCGGGCGCATGTCTCGCCCCGGTGTGCCGGCAAGAAGGGGCAGAGCATGAGTGAGGCGCGCGACGACTGGATCGACCATTTCGAAGGGCTGCGGCGCCTGCCTGACGACATCCGCAAGGCGCTGGAGGCAGGCAGCAAGGTTGTCACCGTTCCCGAGGGCACGCAGGTGTTTGCACCCGGCCAATCCGCCGATAACCTCTTGTTGCTGCTTGAGGGAACCGTGCGCGTTCAGCAGAAATCCGACACCGGGCGCGAGGTGTTCCTCTACCGCGTCCATGCCGGGGAAAGCTGCGTCCTGACCACCGCCTGCATGCTGGCATTCGAGGATTACGCCGCCGATGGTGTGGCCGAAACCGACGTGCGCGCAGTGGCGATTCCGCGCGCGACATTCGATGAACTGGCGGCGCGCTCTTCCGTGTTTCGTGAATTCGTGTTCAAGGCCTATTCGCGCCGCATCACCGATCTGTTCACGCTGATCGACGACATCGTGTTTCAGCGGATGGATGTGCGCCTTGCCGCGCGGCTGCTGGAACTGGCCGAGGACGGTGTCGTGCGCGCCACCCACCAGGTGCTGGGCACCGAACTGGGCACCGCCCGCGAGGTCGTTTCGCGCACCCTGTCGGATTTTCAGCGCCGGGGCTGGATCGAGCAGAAACGCGGCGAAATCCGCCTTGTCGGGCGCGCCGGGCTGGACAGATTGTCGCGCTCATCCGGTGAACGGTGATGAAGTCACAGACAGAATGACCCCGGATGTGTCATCATTGCGCAGTCACTGATTCCTGAAAGGGGGCTGAGTATGACAATGAACATGGGTAAATATGACCGTGGGGTGCGCCTGGTGGTGGGAATCATCCTGCTGATCGCGGCCTTTACCACGACATGGGGCGCGGCGGGCTGGCTGCATTGGGCGATGATCGTCGTCGGCGTGATCTTTGCCGCGACCGCGCTGATCGGAAGCTGCCCGCTCTATTCGATCTTCGGGATCCGCACCTGCCGGAACTGAGCGTTTGTGTGATACCCACGGCCCTGCACATTCTGGCCGGGAGCACCTCTTGCCGGGGTGGTCCCGGCCATTTGTCATGAAATGACCCGGTCAGGCGTGCCCATCGCGCCCCGTCACGCCGGTGATTCTGGATTAACAAAGCCCAACAACATACTTATAACGCAAGATAATACTCCATAGAGACGAAGCGGATTCGCGCCGGGTGCCGGATGCTGAATTTTCGGAAAAATGGTGGGCGACCCTGGAATCGAACCAGGCGTGCGTCTCCGCGAGGGAGTTACAGTCCCCTGCCACACCTTGCGGCCTGTCGCCCACTGTCAGGCGGCATGACCACCTGACGTGGGCCGCTGATTACTAGCGCGCCCCGCACCCGTCAACCGCAAAATGCCGTTATCGGGCAGGTGGCGAGGATTGCCCGGTCTTTTTGGCCTTCCACGCCGACAAACCCGCATTCGGCGCTTGTATCCGGGGCGCGCCCTGCCCATGCTGCGCGGCATGAAAAAACCGGATTGGGTCGTCAAGAAAGAGCAGGCAAAACGCGCATCAGCGTCCGAAACCGTGTGGTTGTTCGGGCTGCATGCGGTGCGCGATGCGTTGCAGAACCCCGCGCGCGAAAAACTGCGCCTGATCGTGACCAAGAACGCCGCCGACAAGCTGGCCGAGGCGATCGCCGTCTCCGGCATGGAGCCCGAAACTGTCGATCCGCGCAAGTTCAACGCACCGATTGATCCGCAATCGGTGCATCAGGGGGCCGCCCTCGAGGTGCGCGCGCTGGATTGGGGGGACATGCAGACGCTCTGTCTGGGTGACGGGCTGCGCGCGCCGCGCGTGATCCTGCTGGACCGGGTGACGGACCCGCATAACGTGGGCGCGATCCTGCGCTCGGCCGAGGTATTCGGCGCGCGCGCCGTCATCGCGCCGCGCCATCACTCGGCCCCCGAAACCGGCGCATTGGCCAAGACCGCATCCGGCGCGATGGAGCGTCAGCCCTATCTGCGCATCCGCAACCTTGCGGACGGTATCGCGCAGTTGCAGGCCATGGGCTATCTGGTTCTGGGGCTGGACGGCGAGGCCGAGACCACCATCGAGGCCGCGCTCGAGGGCAGGCGCGACCGCCCTGTCGCGCTGGTGCTGGGGGCCGAGGGGCCGGGCCTGCGCCAGAAAACCCGCGAAAGCTGTGACATGCTGGTCAGGATCGGGTTTGCCGGGGCGTTCGGGTCGCTGAACGTGTCAAACGCGGCGGCGGTTGCGCTCTATGCCAGCCAGGAACGCTCCTGAGCGCGCAGCGGGGCAGGGCGCACGGATTGTTACAGAATTTCGCCTTTCGATCACAGCTGTATTACAACCTCTTCCCAAGTTGAATCCGCTTCCTATCTCTATGGCAGAGGCGTCGAACCGGAACTTTGACGTTTCTCTTTACTGTCCCTCGTTCCGTGACTGGCGCCCTGAGCACAACTCAGGGTGCCTTTTTCTTGTGGGCTTGCAGCCGCGCGCGCAGTGGTTATCTATAGGCGCATGAGCGAGACATATACAGATGATCATTTGCGCGACATCCTGCGCCGCACCCGGCGGATCGCAGTGGTGGGCGCGTCGATGAATCCCGAGCGGGCCAGCAATTATGTTGCGCGGTTCCTGATCGACAAGGGCTATGAGGTGGTGCCGGTCAATCCCGGCCACGCCGGTGAGACATTGTTCGGCGTGCCGGTGGTGGCGGAACTGGGCGATATCGTGGGCGATGTGGACATGGTGGAGATCTTTCGCCGCTCCGAACATGTGCCGGCGGTCGTCGATGCGGCGCTGGCGCGGTTTCCGGATCTGCAAACGATCTGGATGCAGATCGGCGTGGAACATGACGGCGCGGCGCAAAAGGCGCGCGCGCGCGGTGTCGATGTGATCATGGACCGCTGTCCCAAGGTCGAATATCCGCGCGTGATCAAGGATTGATCTGCGGCGGACCTCTCAGACGCCTTCGGCCAGAAAATCGGCGGCGATGCGCATCTCGCGCATCGGGCGGACATGCGCGACACAGGCGTCATAGGTGGGGTGGGCCTTGAACGCGGCAAGCGCGGCCTCATCGGCGAATTCGGCATAGACCACCAGATCGGGCGAGGTGTGATTGATGGTGTCGCTTTGCATGTTGCGCCCCACCTCGAAATGATCGGCATGCGGGATCGTGGCCAGCATCATCAGCCCCTTGCGCACCGTTTCGACGTCCTGCCCCTCGCGGGCGCTGAAAAATACGATATGTCGGATCATGGGATTGCCCTCTGTCTGGCTGGCTATCTGGGGCGGGCGGCCTTTTCGGCCAGCCCGGATTGTGTCTGACGGCGCTCAAGCTCGGCCATCACGTCGCTGAGGGGCACATCGCGCGATTGCAGCATCACCAGCAGATGAAACAGCACATCCGCCGCCTCGCCGGTCAGGGCGGTGCGGTCGCCCCTGACCGCCTCGATGATGGCCTCGATCGCCTCTTCGCCGAATTTCTCGGCGCATTTTTCGGGACCCTTGGCCAGCAGTTTCGCGGTCCAGCTCTGGTCGGGGTCGGCGGTGGCGCGCGCGGCGATGGTGCGGGCCAGATCGTCAAGGGTCATGCGCCTGTCCTCATCGGGATGCCGGCGGCGGCCATGTGATCCTTGGCCTGCTGGATGGTGAAATCGCCGAAATGAAAGATCGACGCGGCCAGAACCGCGCTTGCGCCGCCCTCCAGCACGCCTTCGACAAGGTGATCCAGCGTGCCGACCCCGCCCGAGGCGATCACCGGCACATTCACCGCGTCGCTGATCGCACGGGTCAGCGGCAGGTTGAAACCGGCGCGCGTGCCGTCACGGTCCATCGAGGTCAGCAGGATCTCACCCGCGCCCCTGTCCGCGACAAGCTGGGCGAATTCCACGGCGTCGATGCCGGTGGGCCTGCGCCCGCCATGGGTAAAAATCTCCCACTTTCCGGGGCTTACGGTCTTGGCGTCGATGGCGACGACGATGCATTGGCTGCCGAACTGATCGGCGGCGATGCGCACCACCTCCGGGTCGGCGACGGCGGCGGAATTGAAGCTGACCTTGTCCGCACCCGCCAGCAGTAGTGCGCGCACATCCGCCGCGCTGCGCACGCCGCCCCCCACGGTGAGGGGGATGTAGCATTGCTCGGCGGTGCGGCGCACCACGTCGAACATGGTCCCGCGGTTTTCATGGGTGGCGTGAATGTCGAGGAAGCACAGCTCATCCGCGCCGGCGGCGTCATAGGCGCGCGCCGATTCGACGGGATCGCCCGCATCCACCAGATCGACGAAATTCACGCCCTTGACGACACGGCCATCGGCCACGTCGAGGCAGGGAATGATGCGGATTTTAAGCATGCGCGGCCCACCCTTGGTCTGTCACGCGGATGTTTATGTGCAATCGCGCCGGGATGCCAGAGGGCGGGCGCGGTTTTGCGCGTGCCTGACCCCATCGGTGCGCCCCATCGGTGCGCCCGATCAGCCCGTCCGATTAGCCCGCCAGCAGCGCCAGCGCCGCGCGCAGGTCTATCGCCCCGTCATACAGCGCGCGCCCCGATATGGCCCCGTTCAGCGGCGCGCCGCAATCGCGCAGCGCGATCAGATCCGCCATCGAACTGACCCCGCCCGAGGCAATGACCGGAATGCTGACCGCATGGGCAAGCGCGGCCGTGGCCTCGACATTGGGCCCCTGCATCGCGCCGTCGCGGTTGATGTCGGTATAGATGATCGCCGCCACGCCCGCATCCTCAAACGAGCGGGCCAGATCGGTGACCATCACATCCGTCTCATGCGCCCAGCCCTTGGTCGCCACGCGCCCGTCGCGCGCGTCGATGCCCACGGCGACCTGCCCCGGAAAGGCGCGCGCCGCCTCGCGCACCAGCGCGGGGTTTTCCACCGCCACCGTGCCCAGGATCACCCGCGCCAGACCCTTGCCCAGCCAGCGCTCGATCGTCGCCATGTCGCGGATGCCGCCGCCCAGTTGCGCAGGCACCGCGCAGCGCGCCAGAATCGCTTCGACCGGGGCGGCGTTGACCGGCTCGCCCTCGAATGCGCCGTTGAGATCAACCAGATGCAGCCATTCGCACCCGGCCTCGACAAAGGCCTGCGCCTGCGCCGCCGGGTCATCGTTGAACACCGTCGCCTGGTCCATTTCGCCACGGATCAGGCGCACGGCCTGCCCGTCCTTGAGGTCGATCGCGGGGTAGAGGATCATGGGAATGCGCCTTGTTTGCCGGTTTGGGCCTCTCTTAAGCACGCCCTGCCGGATTTGCAACGCGACCCAACGTCAAACTTGATCGCACGGGCGGTCTTGCGGCAGAGTTGAGCGCAAAGGTCAGGGAGGACGAGACCATGAAACATATAACCCAGAGAGTTGCCGCCGCTGCCGCCGTGGTTCTGCTCGGCGCCGGTATCGCCGCCGCCGCCGACCCGCTTGAGGGGATGTGGCGCACCGCAGCGGATGACAATGGCAACAGCGGCCTGATCAAGGTCGCCCCCTGCGGCGCCAAGCTGTGCGGGACATTGGTCAAATCCTTCGGCCCCGATGGCAAGCCGATGCAAAGCGCCAATATCGGGCGTCAGATCATCTCGGAAACCGTGGCCAAGGGCGGGGGCCAATATACCGGCAAGGTGTATTCACCCGATCGCGGCAAGACCTATAATTCCAAGCTGAAGCTGAGCGGTGATTCGGTGGCCGTCAGCGGCTGTGTGCTGGGCATCTGCCGCGATGGCGGCACCTGGAAACGCGCCCGCTGATTACGCCCGGCGCAACGCCGGCCCAAGCACCCGCCTGACCCTTGCAGCCATGCAACAAAAGCGGCGTGCAAGCGGGAATTCGCATATCCAGAACACGCGTTGCTATGCAGGGCGGCGCGCCTGCTGTAAATTCTGTGTTCTCCGGCGTTTCAGTCGGGGTGCACGCCCCCGGTTCAGGGGGATCGCTGGTGGAGGACAAGCCGGTGAAGAATTTCATTTTGACAGCAATATTCGTAGTGGTCGGCACCGTATCGGCGCAGGCGGCCGATCCCGTGCTCGGGATCTGGCAGGCCCCGCCGGATGGCAAGGGACAGATCGGCCATATCCAGATTGCCCCATGCGGCGCTGCGTTGTGCGGCACGATCATCCGGGCCTTTTCGCCAAACGGCAAACCTGTGGTCACGCCCAATGTCGGCAAGCGGCTGTTCTGGGACATGCAGCCCACAGGCAACGGAACCTATGGCAAGGGCCGGGTCTATGTGCCGGCACATAAACGGGAATATGCCGCCAAGATGGCACTGACCGGCAAGAAGCTGTCGGTGAAGGGCTGCGTCGGGCCGGTCTGTCAGGGGCAGGTCTGGACCCGCGTCAAATGATGCGGGCCGACTGATCCGCTCCAAATGATGCCGGGGCGAAGAACGCTTTAAGGTGTCCAGCGCAGGAAGTTGGCAATCATCCGCAGGCCGGTGGCCTGGCTTTTCTCGGGGTGGAATTGCGTGCCGATGATGTTGTCGCGCCCGACCACGGCGGTGATGCGCGCACCGTATTCGACATGCGCCAGCAGATGCGCCGGGTCGGCCACGTCGAAATGCCAGGAATGCACGAAATAGGCGTGATGGCCTGACTCGATCCCGTCAAACACCGGGTGCGGCTGATCCAGCACCAGGTCGTTCCAGCCCATATGCGGCACTTTCAGGGCGGGGTTGGCCGGTGTGATCGCGCGCACGGTGCCGCCGATCCAGTCAAATCCGGCGGTCTCGGTATGTTCCAGCCCGCGCGTCGCGAGCATCTGCATCCCGATGCAGATCCCCATGAACGGGCGCGCGGCGTGGATCACCACCTCTTCGATGGCCTCGAACACGCCGCGATGATCGAACAGCGCCGCGCGGCAGGCCGGAAACGCGCCATCACCGGGCAGCACCACGCGCGACGCGCGCCGGATCAGATCCGGGTCCGAGGTGACCACGACATCGCCTGCGCCGCCCTCGCGCGCCATGCGCTGAAACGCCTTTTCGGCGGAGTGCAGATTGCCGCTTTCGTAATCCACGATGACGGTGGTCATGGCCGCTACAGCGTCCCTTTGGTCGAGGGCACGGCGTCGGATTTGCGCGGGTCGGTCTCGAGCGCCTCGCGCAGGGCGCGCGCGACGGATTTGAACGCGGCCTCGGCCATGTGGTGGCTGTTGATGCCGTGCAGCGCGTCCAGATGCAGCGTCATGCCGGAATGGGTGGTGAGCGCCTGAAAGAATTCGCGCACCAGTTCGGTGTCAAAGCTGCCGATGGTGGCGGTGGGCAGGGTCATGTTCCAGACCAGATAGGGCCGCCCCGACAGATCGAGCGCCGTGCGCACCAGCGCGTCGTCCATCGCCAACAGGCAGGCCCCGTAGCGGCGGATGCCGCGCTTGTCGCCAAGCGCCTGCGCCAGCGCCTGACCAAGGGCGATGCCCACATCCTCGACCGAGTGGTGATCGTCGATATGCGTGTCACCCTCGCAGCGGATGCTCATGTCGATCAGCGAATGGCGCGACAGCTGGTCCAGCATGTGATCGAAGAACCCGACGCCGGTCTGATTGTCATAGACGCCGCTTCCGTCCAGATCCAGCGTGACGCTGATCCGGGTTTCGGCGGTCTTGCGGTTGATCGTGGCGCGGCGCATGTGGCTGTCTCCAAACCGGGAAATCTGGGGTCTTATAGGGGGGCAGGGGCGGCGCGCCAAGGGGCTAGCGCATGTTGCGGTGAATTGAATACATCCGACGATGTGAACGCATTTGCCTTGCAAACGCTGCGGCGCTGCGGCTGGTCAATGCCTGAATCCTGTCAAACGCAACTTGCCATGGATCGGGCGCGCGGGTGTCTGGGTTGCTCAGGCGTCCTGACCGAACAGCATGGTGCGGTGCTGATCCAGATAGATGCGCAGCCATGGCGTATAGCGTTCGGGGCGCGCGGCGGTGTCGCGCGTCAGCGCGTCCAGTTCCATCCAGCCGGTCGCCATCACCTCATCCGGGTTGGGGGTGATGCGCAGATCGCGCGTGGCATGGGCGAGGTAGATCTCGACCAGTTCATGTTCGATCAGCCCGCCGCCCACATCGGCGCGGTATTCGATCTGTCCCTTGTGCTGCAGGGTCAGCCCGGTCAGGCCCAGTTCCTCACTCAGGCGGCGATGCGCGCAGTCCTCGGGCGCTTCGCCCCAATGGGGATGCGTGCAGCAGGTGTTCGCCCACAGGCCCGGCGTGTGGTATTTTTCCAGCGCGCGCTGCTGAAGCAGCACCTGGCCGGCGGCCATAACAAACACCGATATCGCCTTGTGGCGCAGCCCGCGGCGATGCACCTCCAGCTTTTCAACCGGCTCAAGGGTGCCATCGACCCATGCGGGGATCAGTGTGGGCGCGTCTGTCATTGGCCGGTCGCCGCGCGGATCAGGGGCGCGCGGGTGGTGAGGACATCCTCGAACGCGGCGGCGAACGCGTCGATGTCGGCCTCGCTCAGCGGCAGGGACAGCGCCATCATGCCACGGCGCGCATAATAAAACCCCCGCGCCAGCATGTCGAAATGCAGCAGCGCGCGCAGCTCATCGGGCACGCGCACGCCGTCAGAAGGGCGCGCAATCGGCCCGGCCCCGAAATGAAACGCCGCCATTGACCCAAACCCGGTCACGCACATCGCAACGCCCGCCCGCTCGATTCCAAGGCGCAGGCGCGCGCGCAGCAGGTCCCCCAAGGCGTTGAAGGGCGCGACCCGGTCGGGCGTGTAGACCCTGGTGAGGCCGGCCAGACCGGCGGCCATGGTCAGCGCGTTGTTGTTGAACGTGCCCGCATGGGGCCAGTGCCCCGGCGCGCGCGGATCGAATCGCGCCATGATGTCGGCGCGTCCGCCAAATGCGCCAAAGCCCAGACCACCGCCCAGATATTTGCCCAGGGTGACCAGATCGGGCGTGATCGCATGGTGCCCATGCAGCCCCCCCGCGCTGAGCCGCGAGGTCATCACCTCGTCAAAGATCAGCAGCGCGCCGCAATCCTGCGTGGCCTTCCTGAGCGCGCGCAGGAATTCGGGCGTGGCCGGGATGCAGCCGCCACCGCCCAGCATCGGCTCGAGGATCACGGCGGCCAGCGTCGAGGCGCGTTCGCGGATCATCGCCAGCGCCGCGTCGATGTCGTTATAGGGCACCGCATGGAACGGCATCGGCAGGTTCAGCGGGCAGGGCCCGGCGAAATAGAGCACCCCGCCATGATAGCCGCCCTGCATCACGATGACGTCCTTGCGCCCGGTCCAGGCGCGCGCGGTGCTGAGCGCGTAAAGATTGGCCTCGGTCCCCGAATTGCAGAACCGCACCGAGTCGATTGCCGGAAAGCGCGCGCAGATCGCGGCAGAAAACGCCGCCTCGTTCTCATTGCCGCCGCCGCGCACGATGCCGCGATCCAGCGCCGTCTTGATCGCGGCCGTGATCACCGGATCGGAATGCCCGTAAAGTGCGGCCGTATATTCCCCCATGAAATCGGTGTAATCATGCCCGTCCGCGTCGGTCACGGTTGCGCCCTGCGCCTGCGTGAACACCAGCGGATAGGGCGAGAAATGGATCACCGTGCGCGTATTGCCCCCCGGCATCGAGGCAAGCGCGCTGTCATGGGCGGCGCCGCTGTTGGGATTGGCGCGCATGTATTGGTCCTGGGCCTCATGCAGGGCAGCCCCGAGCGAGATGTTCTGATGCGGGTGGGACGCTGGCATGGCCACTCTCCTGTTATGGGTCGCGCGTGTGGCGCAACCTTGCCAGCGACGGGCGGGCAAGGGCAAGACCTATCGGGAATGGCGCGAACAAGGCCGGCGTGAAACGCACCGCGCGCCCCGCAGGGGGCGGCGTTTCAGTCTGACCTGTAAAGACAAGAAGACTGATTGGAGCGGGTGATGAGATTCGAAC
>CAKSUL010000039.1 GCA_934501475.1 uncultured Roseovarius sp.
GGGCGGGGTTTCCTGGTCATCACGCATTATCAACGGCTTCTGGACCATATCAAACCTGATTTCGTGCATATCATGGCCGATGGGCGCATCGTCAAGACCGGCGGGCCCGAGCTGGCGATCGAGGTGGAAACCAACGGCTATGGGGATATTCTGGCGGAGGTGGCGTAAATGGCACTGGCGCAATTGAAGGAAACGGCAACCGAGGCGCGTCTGGCAGGGGCTGTGCGCCCGGATGGTGCGGCATGGGCTGTGGCGGCGCGCGACAGCGCACTGGCGCGGCTGCGCAAGATGGGCCTGCCCGAGCGGCGCGATGAATACTGGAAATTCACCCGCCCCGAGACGCTGGTTCAACCCGTGGCCCCCGAGGCGGCCCTGTTCGATGCCGGCGATCCGCCGGTGTTTGACGATGTGGATCGACTGAAACTGGTCTTTACCGACGGGGTTTTCGATCCCACGGCCAGTGACGATCTGACCCTCGAGAATGTCACGATCGAACATCTGTCGGATGTGACCCGGACCGATATCCACTGGGCGAAGGATCTGTTCGGGGTTCTGGAAACCAACGGCCAGACCCCGGTTGCGCGCCCTCTGGCGGCGCTGAACACCGCCCTGGCCCCTGACGGGATCGTGATCCATGTCACCGGCAAGGTCAGCAAGCCGATCAACCTGGTGTATGATCACGCCTCGGTCAGTTCGGATGCGATGCTGCACCACCTGATCCGGGTCGAAACCGGCGGTGATATCACCCTTCTGGAAGAGGGGCCGGGCGCTGCGCGTTTCAACAAGGTGGTCGAGATCGATCTGGCCGATGGCGGTGCATTCCATCATGTGCGCCTTCAGGGGCGCGACCATGAACGCCGCGCCGCCACGCATCTGTTTGCGCGGCTGGGCAGCGAAAGCATCTTCAAATCCTTCACCATGACTGCCAACGGCGTTCTGACGCGCAATGAATGCGTGATCGAACTGACCGGTGACGACGCGGTGGCGCATGTCGCCGGGGCGGCCCTGGGGGATGGCGATTTCCACCATGACGATACGGTGTTCATCACCCATGACGCAGAACGCTGCGAAAGCCGCCAAGTGTTCAAGAAGGTGCTGCGCAACGGCGCGACGGGCGTGTTCCAGGGCAAGATCCTGGTCAAGCAGGGCGCGCAGAAAACCGATGGCTATCAGATCAGCCAATCGCTGCTGCTGGATGGCGACAGCCAGTTCCTGGTCAAGCCCGAGCTTGAGATCTATGCCGATGACGTGATCTGTTCGCACGGATCGACCTCGGGCGCGATCGACGAAGACGCACTCTATTACCTGCGCGCGCGCGGCATCCCGCGTGGTCCCGCCACCGATCTGCTGACGCAGGCCTTTCTGGCCGAAGCCGTCGAAGAGATCGAGGACGAGACCCTGCGCGCCGATATCGTGGCCGTGCTGGAAGGCTGGCTGGAGCGGCGGCGCGGCTGATGCCCGTCACCCGCGACATCGCCGCGACATATGCGGGGCCGGGGCGCGTGATGCGCCGCCTGCTGGGGATGGGCACGCGCGAGGACCGCGCGCTGGCCATCCTCATCGCGGCCTGTCTGGTCGTGTTCATCGCCCAATGGCCGCGCCTTGCGCGTGAGGCGCATCTGACCGGGCAGGAGTTGAACCCGATGCTGGGCGGGGCGCTGATGGCGTGGCTGTTCATCGCGCCGCTGCTGTTTTACACGCTGGCCCTGATCAGCCACTGGATCGCCCGCATCCTTGGCGCGCGCGGCGATGCGTTCGGCGCGCGACTGGCGCTGTTCTGGTCGTTTCTGGCGGCCAGTCCGCTGATCCTGTTGCATGGGCTGGTGGCGGGCTTTATAGGGCCGGGACCGGGCCTGCAACTTGTCGGGTTGTTGTGGTGTGGCGTTTTCATGTGGTTTTGGCTGTCATGTCTGCGCGTGGCGGAATGGAGCAAGGAATGAACGCGGTTTCGCCCCAGACATTGGATTTCCTGAAGGAACTGGTGCAGCAGACCCTGTTGCGCCCGCGTCTGGCGGCCGAGCGGCTGATCGCGATGGCATGGCCGCGCGAATGGCTGTGGATGGGGCTGGCGCTGATGACGCTGCTCAACACGATCGTCTATTCGCTGGCGATGGTCAGCTCACCGCCCGCCGACCCCGAGGCGCTGGCGATGGTGCCCCCGGCGTTCCAGTCGCCGTTTCTGTTTGCGCTGTTTCTGGGGGGCGCGCTGGTCATCACCGTCTTTGCACTGACCTGGATCGGGCAGGCGATGGGCGGCAAGGCGCAACTGGATGATATTCTGGTGTTGATCACCTGGCTTCAGGTGGTGCGCCTTGCGTTGCAGATCGTGCTGCTGGGGGTGATGATGCTGTCGCCTGCCCTGGGCGGGATCATGGTGATCACCGCCTCGGTCTGGGGGTTGGTGATCCTGGTCGCGTTTCTGGATCAGGCGCATGGGTTCGCCAGCACATTCAAGGCGATACTGGTGCTGTTCGTTGCGGTCCTGGCCATGGTCGTGGGCCTGTCTATTTTGCTGGGCGTCATGGGCGTTGCCGTCCTGGGAGGGGTGTGAGATGCTGGACATCAACGCGATCCGTGCGGATTTTCCGATCCTTGGCCGCAAGGTCAACGGCAAGCCGCTGGTCTATCTGGACAACGGCGCCTCGGCGCAGAAACCGCAGGTGGTGATCGACGCGATCACCCGCGCCTATAGCGAGGAATACGCCAATGTCCATCGCGGGCTGCATTACCTGAGCAACCTTGCCACCGAGAAATACGAGGGCGTGCGCGGCATCATCGCGCGCTTTCTGGGGGTGGCGGATGAGGATCAGATCGTGCTGAATTCGGGCGCGACCGAAGGCATCAACATGATCGCCTATGGCTGGGCGATGCCGCGCATGCAGGCGGGCGATGAGATCCTGCTGAGCGTGATGGAGCATCACGCCAATATCGTGCCCTGGCATTTCCTGCGCGAGCGTCAGGGCGTGGTGCTGAAATGGGTCGATACCGACGCGGCAGGCGCGCTGGATACGCAAAAGGTGATCGACGCGATCACGCCGCGCACCCGGCTGATCGCGATCACGCAACTGTCCAACGTTCTGGGCACCAAGGTCGACGTCAAGACGATCTGCGCGGCGGCGCGCGCGCGCGGGGTGCCCGTTCTGGTCGATGGCTCGCAGGCGGCGGTGCATATGCCGGTCAACCTGGATGAGATGGGCTGTGATTTCTATGCGATCACCGGGCATAAACTCTATGGTCCGTCGGGGTCGGGCGCGATTTTCGTGCGCAAGGAACGCCTCGCCGAGATGCGCCCGTTTCTGGGCGGCGGCGACATGATCCGCGAGGTCAGCAAGAACGCGGTCACCTATAACGACCCGCCGATGAAATTCGAGGCCGGCACGCCGGGCATCGTGCAGACCATCGGGCTGGGCGTTGCGCTGAATTACATGATGGATCTGGGCATGGCCAATATCGCCGCCCATGAGGACCGGTTGCGCGACTACGCCGCACAGCGACTGGCGGGGCTGAACTGGCTTCAGGTGCAGGGCACCACGCCCGACAAGGCCGCGATCTTCAGCTTCACGCTGGACGGGGCGGGCCATGCACATGACATTTCGACGATCCTGGACAAAAAGGGCGTCGCGGTGCGTGCCGGGCATCATTGCGCCGGGCCGCTGATGGATCATCTGGGCCTCAGCGCGACCTGCCGCGCCTCCTTTGCGCTCTACAATACCGAGGCCGAGGTCGACGCCCTGATCGACGCGCTGGAACTGTGCCACGATCTTTTTGCCTGAGATGCGCGGGCGCTGAAAAGCAATTGCAGCGCCTGCGCGCTTGGCCTATACGGCCCCACAGGCACCCATAGCTCAGCTGGATAGAGCGCTGCCCTCCGAAGGCAGAGGCCATAGGTTCGAATCCTATTGGGTGCACCATTTCCAGACCCGCCACCACAAACCGCCGGGCCGTGATCGCAAGGTCGGGGCGCTGTCGCCTTTCATGCGCTGATCGCAATCGCGCATGAAAAAGCCGCGCAGGGTGATCTGCGCGGCTTTGATTTCCGGGGTCTTGAGCGGGTTGCTCAGGACCGGTCGTCTTCGTCGCCGGCTTCCGGCAGGACGTCCTCGACCGTTTGGGCCAGATCGTCGTCATCCGATGCGGCAGAGCCGATATCGTCGAACAGTTCCGCGATCTCGAAATCGGCCGCGGCCTCTTCTTCGGCGGCCAGTTCCTGGATCGACTTGCCCGAGGCCTGCAATTCGGCCTCATCGGCGGAACGCGCGACGTTCAGCGTCACGGTTGCGTCCACTTCGGGGTGCAGCGACACATGGACGTCGTGCAGGCCCAGTTCCTTGATCGGGCGCGGCAGCGAAACCTGCTTGCGATCGATGGTAAAGCCGCTTTCGGTGGCCGCGTCCGCGGCGTCACGGGTGGTGACCGACCCGTAAAGCGCGCCGGAATCGGCAGCCTGGCGAATCACCACGAATTGCTGACCGTTCAGCTTGGCGGCCATCGCTTCGGCCTCTTTGCGGGACTCGAGGTTCTGCGCCTCAAGCTGTGCCTTGCGCTCGGCGAAGGCGGCGATGTTGCGCTCGGACGCGGACAGCGCCTTGCCCTGCGGCAGCAGGTAGTTGCGCGCGAAACCGCGTTTCACATCGACGACATCGCCCATCTGACCCAGCTTGGCCACGCGTTCAAGAAGGATAACATGCATATCGGTTCTCCTTATTTGACGGCGTAAGGCAGCAGCGCGAGAAAGCGGGCACGTTTGATCGCGCGGGCCAGTTCACGTTGCTTTTTCGCCGAGACGGCGGTGATGCGGGAGGGCACGATCTTGCCACGCTCGGATATGTAGCGTTGCAGCAGGCGCGTGTCCTTGTAGTCAATCGCAGGTGCGTTGTCGCCCGAGAAGGGGCAAACCTTGCGACGGCGGAAAAATGGTTTTGCAGCCATGGTTTATGTCCTTTTCTTCAAGCGTTGATCAGCGGCGTTCGCGGCGCTCTGAGCGCTCGTCGCGTTTCTGCATCTGGACCGAGGGGCCTTCCTTGTGCTCATCGACCTTGATGGTCAGAACGCGCATCACATCGTCATGCAGACGCATCAGGCGTTCCATTTCCTGCACCGCGGCGGCGGGCGCGTCGGTGCGCAGATACGCGTAATGGCCCTTGCGGTTCTTGTTGATCTTGTAGGCCATCGTCTTGACGCCCCAATACTCGTGATCGACGAGTTTGCCGTCATTGTCCGACAGCACGCTGCCGAAATGTTCGATAAGACCTTCAGCTTGCGTGTTGGACAGGTCCTGACGCGCAATCATGACATGCTCATATAGCGGCATGTGTGCTCCATTTCTATCAAGGCGCATTTCATAGGGTGGGTCAATTGCGGTCTGCGACCCATCCACGAGAGGCTGCGCGGTTCAAAAGACGATACAGACCGAGACGGGCACATACGATGGAACCGCCCCCGGTGCAAGGGGCGGTGATGCGCGCTTGCGGGCCGGGTGTGACGCCGCGTCGCAGGCCGGATCAGACAATTGCCGCGCATCTGCCGTATTTGCGTCGCTTTTTGGCGGGACGTTAACCCTATCGCAGAACGTGAAATGGACAGTATCATGACAGCCTTGCCAGACACAATTGCCCCCACCGGTCCCATCCTGTTCGAGGATTTCCGCCGACAGCCCGATGACATGACCGGCCCCGCCATCAGCCCGCTGCGCAACCTTGCGGCGCGCGTGCTGGGTGTGACGACATTGCTCAGCGCGATCGGCGTCTGGCTGATCCCGGTCATGCCGGGCGATGCGGTGATGCAACTGGTCAAGCTGGCGCTGTCGATGTCGCTGCTGATGGGCGGGATCACCGCCGTCATGGCCCTGCGCAGCGTCGCCGGCCCCGAGATCCAGATCGACCCCAAAAAGCGCTGCCTGAATGTGATTGAGCGCGGCGCCGGGGGCCGTGTGCGCCATGAAACATCCTATCGTCTGGACAGCCTGAGCGAACTGGTGCTGCGCGACAACCTGCTGACCGCGCGCGATGCGTTCGGCCGCCCGGTCCTGGCGCTGCCGGTCAATGATGCGCGCGCCGAGGCCGCGATCCGCGCGGTTCTGGCCGACGTCGCCGCCTGAGCGCGGCCACGGGTATCTGACCGGCGGGTGTTTGCCTGCACATAGACAGTGTTGAATAGCGCAGCTTTGCCAAGGGCGTCGGATGCGGTATCTCTGGTCGGATTGAAATCTGACCCAGGAGTTCCCGATGAAAACTGCCATTCTCGCCGCCGCCTTTGCCGTTGCCGCCACCGCCAGCGTGGCCGCCCCCGAAAAATACGTTCTCGAATCCAGCCATAGCCAGGTCCTGTTTTCCTACAACCACCTGGGCTATTCCACGACCTTCAACCTGTTCGCCGGCTTTGAAGGCGAAATCATGTTCGATCAGGAAGACCCGGCCGCGTCCTCGGTCAGTGTCTCGATCCCGGTGATGTCGATGTTCACCGGCTGGGAAGAGCGGTTTAACCATTTGATGAGCGATGAGTTCTTTGGCGCGACCGAGGGCGACATGATCACCTTCGTGTCGACCGGGATCAAGGTCACGGGCGATGAGACGGCTGTGATCACCGGCGATCTGACCATCAACGGCACGACCAAATCGGTTGCCCTTGATGCCAAGCTGAACCAGGTCGGCACCCATCCGATGGCGGGCAAGGAATGGGCCGGGTTCGATGCCACCACAACCCTCCTGCGTTCGGATTACGGCCTGGACAAGTTCGTTCCCCATATCGGTGACGAGCTGGATGTGACGATCTCGATCGAGGCCGCCAAGGCCGATTAAGCGCCTGACAGTCAGGAACCTATCAGGAACCTAACGGGCCGCCTGCAGATATTGCAGGCGGCCTTTTTGTTTTCTCAATCGGCACTCTGGCGCGTCGCCGTCAGATCAAAGCTGATCTCCACCCCAAAGCCCAGCGTGGCCTCATCCCCGACGCTTGCGCCGATGCCGAAACTGCGCCGGTCCACGCTGAGCGCGCCCGATGCGGTGGCCATGTCGGTTTCCGGGTCGATCTGCACTGTGACCGGCATGGATACCGGCACGGTTTCGCCCTTGATCGTCAGGGTGCCATCCGCAACCAGCGCAGCATCGCGGGCGATCAGATCGGCGTCGAACGTGGCGGTCTCGAAGCTGGCGGCGTCAAAGTAATCCGCCCCCATCGCCTGATCCGCGACCGAGCCGAGGGTCAGCGACGCGATGGCGATCACCACGGTGACATGGCCGTGCCGCCCGTCATCCGCTGCGGTTTCGGAATAGGCGATATCGGCGGTCCAGTCCGAGAATGTGCCGCTGATCGGCGTGCCCATCTGCGTGACCTCGATCTGCAATGCACCGTCCTGCACCTGCCATTCGCTGCTGACCTCGGCCAGTTGCGCCGCGCCCAGCATGCCGGTGGGAGGATGTGAAAACCACCCCATCGCCCCACCGGCGCCCAGTGCCACGGCCCAGATCGCAAGCGCGCTGAAAAACGGCAGGACATGGCCGGGCTGCTGCGCTGTCGGCACCCCTTCGCCGCCGCCGGGGCGCATGCGGGTCAATGTGGCGTCGCGGTCGATCAGGTGGTGTTTCAGCGCCCCCGCGATATGCAGGACCACGGCGCCGATCAGGACCCATTGCAGGATATAATGCAGCGTCGCGGCGGTTTCCGACCATGCGGCGTCCCTGGGCACCAGCGGCAGGGTCTGGGGCAGGGGCCACCATATCGGCGCAAAGCCGGCGCTGGCGGCGTGATGCACCCAACCGGTCAGCGGCACCAATATGAGCGAGCCGTAAAGCAGCCAGTGCACCGTGACCGCCAGCCACGCCTCGACGCGGTGATCGCCGTTCAAAAGCCCCGGTTTATGCTGGCTCAACGCCCAGAGGACCCGCGCGATGGCGGTGAAAAAGATCGCCACGCCAATGGTCTTGTGCAGTGAGAACAGCCATGTCGCGCGCGCCAGCGTGGCGTCGGTGGCGGTGCTGTCGGGTGATCTGATCTCGGCCGCCAGATCGCTGGCGATCAGTCCCACGGGAATCGTGGTCAGGATCAGCAGTGCGATCAGCCAGTGAAAGGTCTTGGTGACGCTGCCATAGCTGCGTGATGTGTTGCTGAGGGGCATGGGGATCTCTCTGAATTTGCGACGTTGCCCACCCTATCCGATCCGCCAACAGGAACAATGCCACTATGCGCACAGCACCTGTGTGCGCCCAACTGGGCGTTGCGTCACATCTTCAGGCGCGCTATCGGGGAGGGAAGCTGACAAAGAGGGACCACAGACATGAGCCGAGCATTCGTTTTTCCCGGGCAGGGCGCGCAGACCATCGGCATGGGTAAGGCCCTGGCCGAGGCTTATCCGTGCGCGCGCGCCGTGTTCGATGAGGTCGATGAGGCGCTTGGCGAACACCTGTCGGCGCTGATCTGGGAGGGCGATCAGGACACGCTGACCCTGACCCAGAATGCGCAGCCCGCGCTGATGGCGACGTCTCTGGCCGCGATGCGCGCGCTTGAGTCCGAGGGCGTGGCGATCACCGACGCGACCTATGTGGCGGGGCATTCGCTGGGCGAATATTCCGCGCTGGCGGCGGCGGGCGCGCTCAGCGTGCCTGACACCGCGCGCCTGTTGCGGGTTCGCGGTCTGGCGATGCAGCAGGCCGTGCCGGTGGGCGTGGGCGCGATGGCGGCCATTCTGGGCCTTGATTTCGCCGCCGTGAAAGAGATCGCCCAGGAGGCGGCGATGGGCGAGGTCTGCCAGGCGGCCAATGACAACGATCCCGGTCAGGTGGTCGTTTCGGGCCACGCCGACGCCGTGCAGCGCGCGGTCGAGCTGGCCAAGGCCAAAGGGGCCAAGCGCGCCATGCTGCTGCCGGTCAGCGCGCCGTTTCACTGCACCCTGATGGAACCCGCCGCCGAGGCGATGGCCGAGGCGCTGGGCAATGTCGATCTGCACCAGCCCGCCGTGCCGCTGGTGGCCAATGTGATCGCCGAGGCGATCAGCGATCCGACGATCATCCGCTCGCTTCTGGTGGAACAGGTGACCGGATCGGTGCGCTGGCGCGAAAGCGTGGCCTATATGGCGCATCAGGGCGTGAGTGAGATCTGGGAAATCGGCGCCGGCAAGGCGCTGTGCGGCATGGTGCGCCGGATTGATCGCGACCTCACCTGCCGGGCGGTCTCGACCCCCGAGGATGTGGTCGCGGCGGTTGCGGCGATGAATGAGGGATAAGAGGCCCGAAAACGTCCTGATCCGGGACTTTTCACAAATTTCCGGGGCGGAGATTTGGGGCGACTACACAGCAAGGGAGACAGGCATATGTTTGATCTGACAGGAAAATGCGCGCTGATCACCGGCGCGTCCGGCGGTATCGGCGGCGCAATCGCGACGGCATTGCACGCCGCCGGCGCCACCGTGGGGCTGAGCGGGACGCGCACCGAACCGCTCGAGGCATTGGCGGCCACGCTGGGTGAGCGTGCGCATGTGCTGCCCTGCAACCTCTCGGACAGTGCCGCGGTCGAGGCCCTGCCCAAGGCGGCGGTCGCGGCGATGGGCAGTGTCGATATCCTGGTCAACAATGCCGGCATCACCCGCGACCAGATTTTCATGCGCATGTCGGATGAGGAATGGCAATCGGTGCTGGACGTGAACCTGACCAGCACCATGCGCCTGTGCCGGGGCGTCATGCGCCCGATGATGAAGGCCCGCTGGGGGCGCATCATCAATATCAGCTCGATCGTCGCGGCCACCGGCAATCCGGGGCAGGCGAATTATGCGGCCTCGAAGGCGGGCATGATCGGGCTGACGAAATCCATCGCCTATGAGGTCGCGAGCCGGGGAATCACCGCCAACGCCGTTGCCCCCGGTTTCATCGCCACCGCCATGACCGACAAGCTGAGCGACGATCAGAAAGGCGCCATCAACGCCCGGATTCCCGCCGCGCGCATGGGCCAGCCCGACGAGATCGCCGCCGCCGTGCTGTATCTGGCCAGCCCCGAGGCCGGGTATGTGACCGGTGCGACCCTGCATGTGAATGGCGGCATGGCGATGCTGTGATCCGCGCGGTCCGTCGCGATCGGAAACTGGCGTGATTTCGCTTTGCCCTCTTGCAATTCCGCGCGCTCTGACCAATCTGGGAAAAGATTTGCCAATGCCGTTCCATATGCTATAGGCGGCGCAGATTTGCTGGCCATGTCCGCGCGACCGGCCATGCAGGCCCCTCGGCTGGGCCTGTCACACCCGCCCTTCACGGGCAAAGTAAAGGCCGCTACCCGTCTCATCGGGCGGGGGCGAAAACGGGCCGAGGCGCCCAAAATACGATGAGGAAATTGACATGAGCGATATCGCAGACCGGGTTAAAAAGATCGTTGTTGAACATCTGGGCGTGGAAGAAGACAAAGTGACCGAGAATGCCTCGTTCATCGACGATCTTGGCGCAGACAGCCTGGACACGGTTGAATTGGTCATGGCCTTTGAAGAAGAATTCGGCATCGAGATCCCCGACGATGCGGCAGAAACCATCCAGACCTTCGGCGACGCGGTGAAGTTCATCACCGAAGCGTCCTGATCCTGAAGAATCGGTTTCAGAGACGGGCCTGACCGGCCCGGATATTTCAAGGCCCCCGCCAGATATGGCGAGGGCCTTTTTTCGTTTGCCCGTTTCGTTTGCTCAACTGCATCCCCCGCCGCATTCCGGCCAGCGGATGCCGATTTGGAAACATCGTGAAATTGCGTTACGGTGCAACCATGCATCGCCCCCATCAGGCGAATCCGGGGGCTGGTCTTTCATAAGGGGCTTGGCCGCAATGATCATCTATCCCACACTCGAATTGCTGAACGGAAAATGTGTTTCTCTGACGCGGGGCCGGCTGGAAGAGCCGGTGCTGTGGCATGTCGATCCGGTCGCGACCGCGCGCGGTTTCGCGCAGGCGGGCGCGGACTGGATGCACCTGACCGATATCAACGCCTTGCAGGGTGAACCGGGCGTCAATGACGACCTGATCGAAGAGATCATCCGCAGCGTCGGCATCCCGGTGCAGCTGGGCGGCGGGTTCCGCGCGCGCGACAAGGTGGCGCACTGGATCGACAAGGGGGCCGGGCGGATCGTCATCGGCACCATGGCGGCGCATGATCCGGACCTGTTTCGCGAACTGGCCAACCGCTATCCCGACCAGATCGTTCTGGCGGTGGATGTGTATGAGGACCATGTGATGACCGACGGCTGGCGCGCGCCCAGCAGTTTTTCCCCCGAGACCTATATTCAGGCGTTTGACACCGCGCCGCTGGCGGGAATCATCGTGACCGACATCGACAGCGACATCGCCGATCAGGATGCCAATCTGGCGGTGATCACCCGTCTTGCGGCGGCAACCCGCCTGCCGGTGATCGCGCGTGGCACCGTGGCGGGTATCGACGATGTAAGCCGGCTGAAATATGTCAAGAACATCGCCGGCACGCTGATCGGGCGCGCCCTTCTGGCGCGGGATGTCGACCTTGGCGAGGCGCTGGAACTGGCGCGCGCCGCCCCCGAGCCGGTAGCAGACTTTCACTGAGATCCGCCACGCGCCGGCATGTTTCGACATGTCGCGATTCCCTTGTGCTTGCCCCAGAGGGGCAAGCCGGGGTAAGAGCGGCCAACACAGGTAATCAAGAGGGCAGCATATGCGCCGTGTCGTTGTTACAGGTCTTGGATTGGTCACGCCGCTGGCCGATGGTGTCGAGGAAAGCTGGAGCCGTCTGCTGGACGGACAATCGGGCGCCGGTCCGATCACACGGTTCGATCCTGTCAACGTCCTGACCAAATACGCCTGTGAGGTGCCCGATGGCGATGGCACCAATGGCACGTTCAACGCCGATGCCTACATGGAGCCCAAGGAACGCCGCAAGGTGGATGATTTCATCCTCTACGGTGTCGCCGCCGCCGATCAGGCCGTGCGCGATGCCGGCTGGATGCCCGAGGATGAGGAAAGCCGCCTGCGCACGGGGGTGATGATCGGATCGGGGATCGGCGGGCTGCGCTCGATCGAGGAGACGACGCTGATCATCCGCGACAAGGGCGTGCGCCGCGTGTCGCCGTTTTTCATCCCCGGCGCGCTGATCAACCTGATTTCGGGCCAGGTGGGCATCCGCTATGGCTTCAAGGGGCCGAATCATGCGGTGGTGACGGCCTGTTCCACCGGCGCGCACGCTATCGGCGATGCCGCGCGTCTGATCATGTTCGATGATGCCGATGTGATGATCGCCGGCGGCGCCGAGGCGGCGATCTGCGAGATCGGGATCGCCGGGTTCAACGCCTGCAAGGCGCTCTCGACCAAGCGCGAGGATGATCCGAAGGCTGCCAGCCGTCCCTATGACATCGATCGCGATGGCTTCGTGATGGGCGAGGGGGCCGGCATCGTCGTTCTTGAGGAATATGAGCACGCCAAGGCGCGCGGCGCAAAGATTTACGCCGAAATCCTGGGCTATGGCCTGTCGGGCGACGCCTATCACATCACCGCCCCGTCCGAGGATGGGGATGGCGGCTATCGCGCGATGCAACTGGCGCTGAAACGCGCCGGGCTTGAGCCGTCACAGGTCGATTACATCAACGCGCATGGCACATCGACCATGGCCGACACGATCGAGCTGAGCGCGGTCGAGCGCCTGTTGGGCGATGCGGCGGCCACCGCGACGATGAGTTCGACAAAATCCGCCACCGGCCATCTGCTGGGTGCGGCGGGCGCGATCGAGGCGATCTTCTCGATCCTGGCGGTGCGCGATCAGGTGGTGCCGCCGACGATCAATCTGGACAATCCGGCGGTCGAAACCCCGCTCGACCTGGCCCCCAACGTCAAGCGCGCGCGCAAGGTCGATGTGGCGCTCTCCAACAGCTTTGGCTTTGGCGGCACCAATGCCAGTCTCTGTATCGGGAAAGTGCGGTGATGTGGCGCAATATCGCCTCGAATGCGCTGACATTTCTGGTGGTGATCGCGTTCCTTCTGGGCGGGGTCATCCTGTGGGGACAAAACACCTATCACGCCGAAGGGCCGCTGGCCGAACAGATCTGCCTGCGGGTCGAGCGCGGCTCGAACATGCGCAAGGTGTCGGCGCAGCTTGAGGCCGAAGGCGCTGTCAGCAGCGCGATGCTGTTCCGCCTCGGGGCCGATTACGCCGACCGTGCCGGGCAGTTGAAGGCCGGCTCCTGGCTGGTGCCCGAAGGCTCCAGCATGAGCGAGATCACCGATATCATCACCCGTGGCGGCGCCAGCACCTGTGGCGTCGAGGTGGTCTACCGTATCGGCGTCACCCGCAGCGAAGTGCAGGTACGCGAACTGGACCCGGCCACCAACCGCTATGTGGAAAAGGTCGCGTTCAACCCGGTCGAGGACGCGGCCCCCGATGAATTCACCGAAATGCGCGCCAAATCCGATACACGCTATCGTGTCGCGGTCGCCGAAGGTGTCACCAGCTGGCAGATCGTCGAGGCGCTGAAACGCGTCGATGTGCTGGAGGGCGAAATCGGTGAACTGCCCGCCGAGGGCAGTCTGGCCCCCGACAGCTATGACGTTGCGCCGGGCGACAAGCGCGCCGATCTGATCGCCAAGATGCAAGAGGCGCAACAGATCATCGTCGCCGCCGCCTGGGCCGCGCGCGATGAGAATGTGCCGCTGGAATCGGCCGAGGAAATGCTGATCCTGGCCTCGATCATCGAAAAGGAAACCGGCCTGCCCGATGAGCGCGGGCAGGTGGCCAGTGTCTTTGTCAACCGGTTGAACCAGGGGATGCGCCTGCAGACCGACCCGACGGTGATCTATGGCATCACCGAGGGCAAGGGCGTGCTGGGACGCGGCCTGCGCCAGAGCGAACTGCGCAGCGCAACGCCCTGGAATACCTATGTGATCGACGGCCTGCCGCCGACGCCGATCGCCAATCCCGGCCGCGCCAGCATCGAGGCGGCGGTCAATCCCGCCGATACCGATTTCGTGTTTTTCGTGGCCGATGGCAGCGGCGGGCACGCCTTTGCCGAAACACTGGAGCAACATAACGTAAACGTCGCCAAATGGCGCCAGATCGAGGCCGAGCGCCCCCAGAGCGAGTGATCTGTGCGGCGCGCGGCAAGACAGGCGCTTGACCCGGTCTGGTGACGGGGGCAGACAGGGCGCCCAAAGCAAGGAATAACTGACATGGTGCGCAGAGCCGAAAACGGCGCAGATCTTTTGGATCGAGAAAAATCAAAACGAATCAGTGCGTTGCGTGATCTGTGGCCGTTCCTGGCGCCCTATCGCGCGCTGGCGGCAGCGGCGGGGCTGGCGCTGATCCTGACGGCCTGCGTGTCGCTGATGCTGCCGCTGGCGGTGCGCCGGGTGGTGGATAATTTCAACGTCGCGGACGGCACCATCCTGGATCAGTATTTCATGGCGGCGCTGCTGATTGCGGCGCTGCTGGCGGTGGGCACGGGGCTGCGCTATGCGCTGATCACCCGGCTGGGCGAGCGGGTGGTCGCCGATATCCGCAAGGCGGTGTTCGATCGCGTCATCGGGATGAGCCCGGCCTTTTTCGAGAACATCATGACCGGCGAGGTTCTGAGCCGCATCACCACCGACACGACGCTGATCCAGTCGGTCATCGGGTCGTCCATTTCCATCGCCCTGCGCAATTTCCTGATCTTCCTTGGCGGCATGGCCCTGATGCTGATCACCTCGACCAAGCTGACATTCCTGGTGCTGCTGATCGTGCCGCTGGTGGTGGTGCCGATCCTGGTTCTGGGGCGCAGGCTGCGCGTGCTGAGCCGGGAAAACCAGGACTGGATCGCCGCCAGTTCCGGCAATGCCTCCGAGGCGCTGCTGAGCGTGCAGACCGTGCAGGCCTTCAGCCATGAAGCCGCCAGCCGGGGCCGGTTCGCCGATGTGACCGAGCGCAGCTTCGACGTCGCGCGCCATCGCATCCGGGTGCGCGCGCTGATGACGGTGATCGTGATTTTCCTGGTCTTTACCGGCGTTGTCGGGGTGCTGTGGATCGGCGCGCGCGATGTGCGCGGCGGTGGCATGAGCGCGGGCTCACTGGTGCAGTTCGTCATCTATGCGATCATGGTCGCCGGGTCGGTCGCGGCCCTGTCCGAGATCTGGGGCGAATTGCAGCGCGCCTCGGGCGCGACCGAGCGGTTGATCGAATTGCTGGGCGCCGAGGATCCGGTCAAGGATCCGCTCAATCCGGTCGCGGTGCCCGCGCCCGTGCGCGGTGAAATCACCTTTGAAGGGGTGGATTTCGCCTATCCGTCGCGCCGCGATGTTTCGGCGCTGGACGGGTTCGACCTGACCATCCGCGCCGGTGAGACAGTGGCCCTTGTCGGCCCGTCCGGGGCGGGCAAGACCACCGTGATCCAGTTGATCCAGCGGTTCTATGACCCGGATGCGGGGCGGATCACGCTGGACGGTGTCGATCTGGCCGAGATGACGCGCGCCTCGTTCCGACAGCAGATGGCGCTGGTGCCGCAGGACCCGGTGATCTTTGCCGCCTCGGCGCGCGACAATATCCGCTTTGGCCGGCTGGATGCCAGCGACGCCGAGATCGAGGCCGCCGCCCGCGCCGCCGCGGCGCATGATTTCATCCAGGCGCTGCCCGATGGCTATGACAGCTATGTCGGCGAACGCGGCGTGATGCTGTCGGGGGGGCAGAAACAGCGCATCGCCATCGCCCGCGCCATCCTGCGCGACGCGCCGGTTCTGCTGCTGGACGAGGCGACAAGCGCGCTGGATGCCGAAAGCGAACGCGCGGTGCAGACGGCCGTTGACGCCATGGCCAGCACCCGCACGACGATCATCGTCGCGCACCGTCTGGCGACGGTGAAAAAGGCCGACCGGATCATCGTTCTGGATCAGGGCCGCATCATCGCCGAGGGCACGCATGAGGCGCTGGTGAATGAGGGCGGCCTTTACGCCCGCCTTGCCAGATTGCAATTCACCGACGGCGAGGCGGCCTGACAGCGCGCGCGCCGGAAATATGCAACCGCCGGGACAAGACAACAGGCCCGGGCAAGACAACTGGCCCGGACAAGACAACTGGCCCGGACAAGACAACTGGAGAGACGCCATGAAAATCGCCACCGCTGCCTATCCGCTCGATCCGCTGACCAGTTGGGCCGCCTATGCCGACAAGCTGGGCGAATGGGTGGGCTCTGCCGCAGGGCAGGGGGCCGAATTGCTGGTCTTTCCCGAATATGGCGCGATGGAACTGGCGATGCTGGCCGGGCCGGACGTGGCGCGCGACCTTGAGGGATCGCTTCACGCGGTGTCGGAGCTGATGGCGGATGTGGATGCGCTGCATTCGGATCTGGCGACGCGCCATCGCGTGCATATCCTGGCCGCCTCGGCCCCGGTGTTTGACCCCGATCATGGACCGCGCCCGGTCAACCGCGCGCGCCTGTTCACGCCCACGGGCGGCTGCGGCGTGCAGGACAAGCAGATCATGACCCGGTTCGAGCGCGAGGATTGGGACGTGGTGCCCGGCGGCCCCTTGCGGGTCTTTGACACGACATTGGGCAAGATCGCGGTGCTGATCTGTTACGACAGTGAATTCCCGTTGCTGGGCCGCGCGGTCAGTGACGCCGAATTGCTGCTGGTGCCCTCCTGCACCGAGGCGCTGGCCGGTTACACCCGCGTGCGCATCGGCGCGATGAGTCGCGCGCTCGAGCAGCAATGCGTCAGCGTCATGTCCTCGATCGCGGGGCCTGCCGAATGGTGCCCCGGCGTTGACAACGGCACCGGCATGGGCGGCATATTCGGCCCCCCCGATACCGGTTTCCCGCCCACCGGCGTGATCGCCGAGGGCACGCTGAACACACCCGGCTGGACCTATGGCGAAATCGATCTGCAAAAAGTGGCCCATGTGCGCGCGGATGGCGTTGTTCTGAACCGCAGCCACTGGCACGAACAGCGGGGGCGCGACGGCCACGTCACCTCCGAGCGGCTGGGCTGATCGGGGCGGTTGCGCGCGGGATTGCCTCACAACCGTGCATCGGAACGCTTTAGCCCTTGAAAATCGCCACGGATAGGCGCATTTAGACCTTAATCCGCTATTGCGGAGTCCATAATGTAGGAGAAACCATGGCCAAGGAAGATACGCTCGAATTTCCCGGTGTCGTGAAAGAACTCTTGCCGAATGCGACATTCAAGGTCGAGCTGGAAAACGGCCATGAAATCATCGCACATACGGCAGGCAAGATGCGCAAGAACCGCATCCGTGTTCTGGCTGGCGACAAGGTGCAGGTCGAGATGACCCCCTATGATCTGACCAAGGGTCGGATCGTCTACCGCGAACGGACACCCGGCCAGAGGCCAGGCGGCGTGTGACAAAGCGCTAACCCCATTTCACAAGACGGCAGCAACGGGCTGCCCACAAGGAAAAGATGAATTCTATCGATACCGGCGCAGTCAAGCGC
>CAKSUL010000040.1 GCA_934501475.1 uncultured Roseovarius sp.
AAGGCGGTTGACGGGCTGGTCCTTGAGGGCCTGCTTGAGCGGCGTCAGGGCGCGGGCACCTTTGTGCGCCAGCCCTCATTCGACGCCTCGCTGTTCCGGTTCTTTCAGGTGCGCGGCGCGGATGGCGCGGCCCCCTCAATTCCCAGCAGTGAATTGATCCTGCGCGCCCGCACCACCGCCCCGGACGAGGCCGCCACCGCGCTGGGCACGCGGGACGTGATCAAGATCGTGCGCCTGCGCAGCCTGTCGGCGCAGCCGGTCCTGTTCGAGGAAATATACATCCCCGCCCAGCGTTTTGACGGGCTGGACAGGCTGGAGGACGGCGAGTTCGGCCCGCTGCTCTATCCGTTGTATTTTGAACGCTTCAACACCCTCGTGACCCGCGCCACGGACGATCTGTCCTTTGGCCATGCGGATGCGCAGGTGGCCAGATCGCTTGGCATCAAGGCGGGCGATGCGCTGGCGATCATCCGGCGCACGGCCTTTGACATCAACGCCACGCCGGTTGAATGGCGCATCGCCCGCGGAAGTGCGGCGCGGTTCCACTATCGCACTGAAATCAAATGACGAAACCATGAAAATTAACGGGAGAGACAAACAGATGAAACATGTGAAAACACTGATCGGGGCCGGGATCGTCGCGCTGGCCGCCCTGCCGGCGCTGGCCGATTACCCCGAGCGCAACATCGAAATGACCATCCCCGCCGGGGCCGGCGGCGGCACCGATACCAGCGCGCGCAAACTGGCGCTGCTGCTTGAGGAAAAGCTGGGCACATCCATTGCCGTGATCAATGTCGGCGGCGGTGGCGGCTCGGTCGGGGCGTCGCAGTTCATGCAGGCCAAACCGGACGGGTATTCGCTGTTCGCGACATGGAACAGCCCGCTGACCACCGTGCCGCAGGTGCAGAACGTCGCCTATGGCATCGACAGCTTCACGCCGATCGCCTCGACATCGGAAACGGCCTATACCCTGTGCGTCAAGCCCGAGTTCCCCGCCGAAACCAGTGAGGAATTCCTGGCCGAGCTGCTCGCCAATCCGGACAAATACACCTATGGCAATGACGGCATCGGCGGCACGATGCAGCTGGCCGCCGAGCGCATCTTCCAGGCGCGCGATATCAAGGCCATCGCCATTCCCTTCGGCGGCGCGGGCGAAACCTTGCAGAACTTCCTTGGCAACCATGTCGACATTTATGGCGGCTCAATCTCGCCGGTGCTGCCCTATGTCGAAAACAACGAGGCCAAATGCCTGGTGGTGACATCGGCCGCGCCGGTGGATGCGTTGCCGCAGGCGGCGGGGCTGGAAAGCCTGGGACTGGGCGACAAGGAAACGCTGTTGTGGCGCGCCATTCTGGGACCAAAGGGCATGGACCCGGCGATTGTCGAAACCCTTGCCAAGGTCATTGACGAGTCGGTGAACGATCCGTCCTATGTCGAATTTCTGGCCACCAAGGGCGAAGTGCCCAACGTCGTGACCGGTGCCGATCTGGGCGCGCGTCTTCAGGCGGAATTCGATGCTCTGGCCATCGTGTCCAAGAACCTTGGCCTGAGCAAATAGGATGGAGCGGGGACAGGACATTGTGCTGGGGGCGCTGTTTGCGGCCATCGGACTGGGCGCTGCATGGATGGCAAGCGCGCATTCCGGGGCGACGGGCGGCTATCCGATGGCGCTTGGCCTGTCCCTTGCCGTCTGCGGGGTGCTGGTGGCGCTGCGCGGAATCAGATCCATCGGCAGCGCGCGCCGCATCCTGATCGGGCAACCGGCGCAATTCATCCGCGCGCTGATCGCCTGCGTCCTCTATGTGGCGCTGATCGTGCCGCTGGGGTTCTATACGGCGTCATTCGTGCTGATGCTGGCGCTGCCTTTTGCGCTGGGGTTCCTGCGCCCGGTCTATACGGGGATCGTGGCGGTCTGTTTCATCTTCATGGTCTGGGTGGTGTTCACCGCCGTGCTTGAAAAACCGCTCCCGGCTGAGCTGTGGTCGGTGTCGCGCATGGGCGGGAACTGACATGGACTTCTTTACCAATGCCCTGATTGCGGTGTTCGCCTATGGCCCGCTGGCTGCGATGCTGGGGGCGACGTTGCTGGGGGTGCTGATCGGCGCGCTGCCCGGATTGAACCCGGTGATGGCCATCGCCCTGCTGCTGCCGCTGACCTATTCGATGGACCCGCTGGTGGCGTTGGGCATGGTTGCGGGCATCTATAACGGGTCGATGTATGGCGGCGCGATTCCGGCGATCCTGCTGCGCATCCCCGGCACGCCCGCGTCGATCGCAACCACCTTTGACGGCTTTCCGATGGCGGACCGCGGCGAGGCGTCCAAGGCGCTGCGCATCGCGTGCTGGTCCTCGGCCATCGGCGGCATTGCCAGCGCCATCGCGTTGATGACCATCGGGCCGATGCTGGCGCGGGTGACGCTGTTCTTCGGTCCGGCCGAATATTTCTGGATTGCCATGTTCGGCATGGCCTCGGTCGGGGTCATGGTGGGCAGCGACCCGGTCAAGGGGATCATGGCCGCGATCATCGGCCTGTTGATCGGCACCATCGGCATCGATTCGCTGTCGGGGCAGGCGCGCTATACCTTCGGGCAGACATGGCTGCTGGGCGGGCTTGATCTGGTGGTGGTGCTGGTGGGGCTTTACGCGCTGCCGCCGGTTCTGCAACTGGCCGAGAAATGCGATCTCAGGGGGCTGTCGGGGGCCGAACTCAGGCTGACGAAAGTGCCCTTTGCCAAGGGCGAGATCCGCAGCCTCATCCCCACATGGATCAGATCATCGCTGATCGGCATCGGCGTGGGTATCCTGCCCGGCGCGGGCGGCAATATCGCGGCCTTTCTCAGCTACAACGCCGCCAAGAACGCCTCGGACGATCCCGACAGCTTTGGCAAGGGCAACCCGCAGGGCGTGGCGGCGGCGGAATGCGGCAACAACGCGGACAACGCGGCGTCGATGATCCCGGCGCTGTCGCTGGGGATTCCGGGCAATGTGGTCGCGGCACTGGTGCTGAGCGCGCTGACCATCCACGGCCTGCAACCGGGGCCGCAGCTGTTTCACCAGAACCCGGTTCTGGTGGGTGGTTTCATGATCGAGATGCTGCTGACCTCGATCCTGATCCTGCTGGTCGGGGGCACGGCGGCGACACGGGTCTTTGCGCAGATCCAGCGCCTTCCGGGGGTGTTGCTGGTGCCGTCGATCCTGGTGCTGATGTGCGTCGGGGTATATGTGATCAACGGCCGCCCCGTCGATCTGTGGGTGATGCTGGTCGCGGGCGTGGCGGGGTATCTCCTGGAAAAGGTGAACGTGCCGCTGGCCCCGATCATCCTGGGCATGATCCTGGGCCCGATGGCCGAACAAAGCGTGCGCCGCGCCCTGTTGATCAGCCGCGGCGACCCGAGCGACCTGCTGACGCGGCCGATCTCGGCGGTGCTGGCGGCGGCGACCATCGGCATGATCCTGTGGCCGATCTACAAGGCCTTTCGCCGGCGGCGCAGGCAGCTGTTCTGACCCGGTTCAGCGCGCCGCCAACAGCCCCTCTTTCCATGCCGTCATGTCGCGGCAGACCGCCTCCAGATCACCCAGATCAAAGCCGTCCGCATGGGCAAACCCGGCAGCGTGCAGCAACTCGGCCAGGCGCCCGTGATAGCTGGCGCGCTGCCCGGACACGGTCAGGCCATTGGCGTGTTCGAACGCGTCGTTCCAGCGGATCGCTGCGTCCTCTCTGACACCGGCGGGCAGATCGAGGCGCAGCGATTTGCCCGCCAGCCGCACGGGATATCCGCCCGGCAAGCCATCGGGGCCGGGCACATGGCCCTGCCACGGTTTGCCGCCCACATAGGCCAGCAGGAACAGCAGGATCACATAGACATAGCCGCGCCGGAACAGGCCCGTGTCGCCGCCCGATGCACCGGTATTGCCGCCAATGCGGTCAAAGGGCGAGCTCAGCCAGGCCAGCGCGGCCAGGATGCGCTGCCCGATCCGGCGCAGCAGGCTGCCGCGCGGCTTGGTGCCCGAGGAACTGGCCGATGTCAGCGTCGAGAGGCCAAAGAACCGGTCATAGATCCAGATCGCCACCAATGCGGCAAAGACCAGCATCACCGACAGCACCGCCGCAAAGGCCCAGTTCACCAGCTCCTGCACCTGGACGATGATGATCTGCGCCAGCATGGTCTCGCCGCGCCCGCCCAGATAGGCCGGAACGATGAAGAACCCCAGCGACGTGATGAAGGTCAGCAGCCCCGCCGCCGCGATCCCCGGCATCGACAGCGGAAAGTCGATCAGCCAGAACCGTTGCGAACGTCTGGCCCCCATCGCCCCCGCCGCCAGCGACAACCGCCGGTCGATCCCGGCAAGGACGGGCACCATGGTCAGGATCGCCAGCGGCATCATCGCATGGACCATGCCGATGACGACACCGGTCATGTTATACATCAGCGACAGCGGCTCCTCGGCCATCCCCGATCCGGTCAGGATCGAGTTGATCACCCCGCGATCGCCCAGCATGATCATCCACGCAAAGGTCTTGACCAGATACGAGGTCCAGAACGGCAGCAGCACCAGGAACATCCACCTGTTGCGCCGGTTGTTGTCCATCGACGCCAGCCAAGACGCCACCGGATAGCCCAGCACGACCGAAAAGAACGCCGTGAACAGCGATATCTGAAAGGTGATCCCCAGGATGCGCCAATAGACCGGCGTCCTGGCAAGGCGCTGATAATGTTCGGGCGTCAGGGCATGGGTCGTTGTGTCCTGAATGCTGAGAACCAGCAGGCGCAGCATCGGAAACAGAAAGAACACCACCAAAAAAACCAGCGCCGGCACAGCCAGCCAGAGCGGGCCAAACCGCAACCGGCGCCAGAAGTCAGGGAGAGGTATCGTGCCCGCAGCCATCAGAGGATCCTTCCGTCACTGGCGGTCCAGTGCACGCTGACCTCGTCGCCGGGCGCGGGCAGCGCGGCATGCGAGGCGGAATGGCGGATCGTCAACTCGCTCTTGTCGGCCAGTTCCAGGATCAGCCGCGTGTCCGAGCCGATATAGACGACGTCGCGCAGGATGGCGCGTGTCTCGTTCATGTCGGGGCCGGTGGCCGCGCCCAGGTGCAGGTGTTCGGGGCGGATCATCAGGGTATGATCGCCGGAATGGTCTGCATTCCTGTCGCTGATCGGCCCGGTAAAGACGCCAAGCGCGGTTTCGATCTGCGCATTGCCATCTGCATCGCGCGCCTTGATCCGCCCGCTCAGCAGGTTGGAATGGCCGATGAATGTCGCGGCAAACAGGGTTTCGGGGTCCGAATAGATCTGCGGCGGCGTGCCGACCTGTTCGATCTGCGCATGGTTCATCACGCAGATCCGGTCGGACATCACCAGGGCCTCTTCCTGATCATGGGTCACATAGATCAGCGTCGTGCCGAATTCACGGTGCAGGCGGCGAATCTCAAGCTGCATCGTCTCGCGCAGGGCCTTGTCCAGCGCACCCAGTGGTTCGTCCATCAGGATGATCTCGGGGCGGAACACGAAACAGCGGGCCAGTGCCACGCGCTGTTGCTGCCCGCCGGACAGTTCCGAGGGAAAGCGGTGCGCAAAATCGTGCAGTTGCACCTTTTCCAGCGTTTCGTTCACCTGCCGGTCGACATCCGCGCCCTGCACCTTGCGCATCTTCAGGGGGAAGGCGACGTTCTCGGCCACCGTCATATGCGGAAACAGCGCATAATGCTGAAACACCAGCCCCATGCCGCGATCATGCACCGGCTTGTGGGTCCAGTCCTGCCCATCCACCAGCAACCGGCCGCTGGTTGCGGGGACAAGGCCGGACACCATCTGCAACAGCGTCGTCTTGCCCGATCCCGACGGGCCGAGCAGGGTCAGGAATTCACCGCTCTGCACCTCGAGATGGGTCGGTTCAAGCGCGGTGAAACTGCCATAATCCTTGGACAGACCGTCAATCAGGATCTTCGAGGTGTCTTGGGTCATGCGGGTCCTGTGTCCTTGATAGCGTTCCGGCACATGCTGAGAGTGCCGGCCCCCTGCGTGTCGGGGGGCCGGAAATGTATTTCTGCCGTCGTGAATGGATCAGGTCAGCAGCCAGACATTGAACCGCTCGGCCATATCGGCGCGATTGTCCTGCCACCAGTTCTCATCGGCGATGCGCATCCCCTTGAGGTTGTCGGGCGCCGTGGTCAGGACCTTGGCGCGCTCGGGGTCGATATGATCATACGCCTTGAGGTTGGTCGGGCCATAGGACAGATCGTCGGTGAACAGCGCCTGTTGTTCGGGACGGGCGCAGAAGGCGACAAACTGGCGCGAGACGTCGGCCTTCGGGCCGTTCTTGGGCAGGCCCCAGCCTTCGATCGAATAGAGACCCTGGTTCCAGACGATCTGGGCTGGCGCACCGGAATCGATGGCCGCCTGCAGGCGGGCATTCCAGCCGCTGGTCATGTCGACCTCACCGCTTTGCAGCAATTGCGAGGTCTGCGCGCCGCCGGTCCACCAGACGGCAACCTTGTCTTTCATCTCGTCCAGCTTGGCAAAGGCGCGGTCCACATCCAGCGGATACAGATCCTCGGGCGCCACGCCGACTGATCAGCCCATAGGAAAACGCCTCATCGGCGTCCAGCATCCGGCCCGTCAGGGTCAGGTCGATGGCGCGCGCCAGGCCGATGATCTCGCGCATGATCCAGTTGCCGGTCACCGTGGGGATGCCCGACATGCTGCCTGTGATCGGCCCGAGTGCGACCACCGAAGGGCTGTTTCACGCCTTTGGCGGGAGCGGCGGCGGCTTTCAGATTGCGCCGGGCGTCGGGAAGTGGCTGGCGGGGGCGATCCTGGGTGGTGCCGCGCCAGAGGGGGCCGCGCCCGGGGCGCTCGCACCCTACCGGATCAGCCGCTTTCTGGAGGCACCGGAAGTCTCGGACAAGATCGGACGTGAATTCGACAGGGCGTGAAGGGGCGTGAGGAGGGGGACGACGTCAACGAATCACGATCTCATCGCCGCGCAGCAGGCCCAGCACGTTGCGCGCCTGCTCATCCAGCAGGTCGAGGTCCAGATAGGTGTCGGACAGGCGATGGGTCAGGTTCTCCATCCGGTCGACCTGCGCGTTGATCGCCTCAAGCTGCGATTGCAGGATGATCGACTGGGCGTCGATCTCGGCGCGGCGGAACAGGCCGAAATCCCCCTGCACCGCGGCAAAGGTGAAATAGACGCACAGCCCGAAGGCGACGATGAAATAGATCAGAACGCCCAATGCGGGCCGCTTCAGGGATGCCACGGTGTTTGCCTCATGTCTCGCCTCTGACGGGCGCTGCTGGTATACTGGCACAAATGGCTTGCGTTGTGAATCCCCTTTCCCGACAAAGCGGAACCGGATTCGGAATGCCGTGGATTGCCCGCAAGAAGGAGTGCCGCCCATGTCCCAGCCGCGCCTTGATCGCCGCGCCCGATCCGGTGCCCGCCGCGAGACCGACACGCATGAAGTGACCAATCAGCCCGAGAACCGCGCCGATCTGGATCTGGACCTGTGGGCGAATGATCCGGCCCTGCGCGATCATGCCGGGGCGGCGCGCGCCGATGTCGCGCATCTGGCGGAATTCGGTGCCACGATGGGGCGGGCCGACATGCGTGCCGCCGGGCGCGCGGCCAATGCGCATCCCCCCGAGGCGGTGCTGTTTGATGCCGGGGGGCGGCGGCTGGACGAGGTGCGCTATCATCCCGCCTATCATGACCTGATGCGCGCCGGGATCGGCGCGGGCTATGCGGCCCTGCCATGGGAAGGGGCGGCGGGCGGTCATGCCACCCATGCCGCCATGGTCTATGTCACCAGCCAGGTCGAGCCGGGCGTGTGCTGTCCGATGACGATGACTTATGCGGCGGTGCCGGCCCTGCGCGCGGACAAGGCGCTGTTTGACCGCTGGGTGCCGAAACTGACCTCACGCGTCTATGACGGGGCGGCGCGGGTGCTGGAACGCAAACCCGGCGCGACGCTGGGCATGGCGATGACCGAAAAGCAGGGTGGCTCGGATTTGCGGGGCGTCACGACGCGGGCGGTGCGCGATGGCGACGGCTATCGGCTGCGCGGGCACAAGTGGTTCTGCTCGGCGCCGATGTCGGACGGGTTTCTGACGCTGGCGCAGGCGCCCGGCGGGCTGAGCTGTTTTGTGGTGCCGCGCTGGTGCGAGGGCGAGCGCAACGCGATCCTGATCCAGCGGCTGAAGGACAAGCTGGGCAATCGCGCCAATGCCTCGGCCGAGATCGAACTGGCCGATGCCCATGCCATGTTGCTGGGCCAGGAAGGCGCGGGCATCCGCACCATCATCGAAATGGTGCATCACACCCGGCTGGATACGGCAATGGCCCCGGCGGGCCTGATGCGGGGGGCGCTGGATGCGGCGCGCTATTGGGTCGAGCGGCGCAGCGCCTTTGATGCGCGCCTGATCGATCAGCCGCTGATGCGCCGGGTGCTGGCCGATCTGGCGCTGGACTGGGAGGGCGCGCTGGCGCTGGGGATGCATGTGGCGCAGGCCTTTGACGGGCGCGACGAGGGCAGCCGCGCCTATGCGCGCCTTGCGGTGGCGCTGGCCAAGTTTCTCAACAACAAGCTGTGCCCCGGTGTGGTCGGTGAGGCGATGGAGTGCCTGGGCGGCATGGGCTATATCGAGGAGACCGGGCTGCCGCTGCTGTATCGCGAGGCACCGCTGAACGGCATCTGGGAGGGGTCGGGCAACGTGATCTGCCTTGATATCCTGCGCGGCCTGCGCGCCATGCCCGAGGCGGGCGAGATGCTGAGTGCGGAACTGGGCCGCGCCACCGGGCAGGACCGGCGCTATGACGCGGCGCTGGGTGCGCATATGGCGCGGTTCCCGCAATTGCCCGACCCGGCGCTGGCGCGCTGGTATGGCGAAAGCCTGGCCACGCTGCTGACCGCATCGGTGCTGATCCGGCAGGCCCCGGCAGCGGTGTCCGATGCCTATGTCGCCACGCGGCTGAGCGGCGCGCGCGGCCGGGTTGCGGGCGCGATTGGTGAGGTGGACACGCCGGCCCTGCTGGCGCGTCTGGGGCCCGCGTCGTGATTTGAGTATTTTGACAAAGAAGAAGGCGGGCGAGTCGCGTTCAACCCGTGGCGGGGCCTGTGTGCGAAACGCCCGGAACGTGGGTCAGCCGGCCACCGAGGCGGCGTGAATCGAGTCGATCGTGCTGGCGATCTGCGCGTTGAAGGCCGCGTCTGATTGATCGGCGCTGAGACCTTCGGTGAGGGCGCGCGAGAAACTGGCGATGACGCCGCTGTTGCGTGACAGGCGCGCGTTGGCCTCATCGCGCGAATAGCCGCCCGACAGGGCGACGACGCGCATGACGGCGGGGTGATCGACCAGCGGCTTGTAGTGATTGGCGGTTTCGGGCAGGGTCAGTTTCAGCATCACCTGGGTGTCGGCGGGCAGCGCGTCGAGATGTTTCGTCAACTCTTCCAGCAGGAGCTTTTCGGCCTCGGCCTTGTCCGTGATCGAGATCGTCACTTCGGGTTCGATGATCGGGATCAGGTCGTGGGCGAGGATGGTCCTGGCGATCTCGAATTGCTGCGCGACGTTGGCCGCGATCCCCGTGGGCGAGGCGGCGTCGATCACCGAGCGCATTTTGGTGCCGAAGATCCCGGCGGCATTGGCGCGTTCGAGCAGGGCGGGCAGGTCGGGCATCGGTTTCATCAGGCGCACGCCGTCGGCGATATCCTCAAGCCCCTTGTCCACCTTCAGAAACGGCACCACGCGGCGGTCCTGCCACAGATAGGTGGCCGAGGGTTTGCCGTCGATCATCCGGTCCATCGTCATCTCGAACAGGATCGCGCCCAGCACGCGATCCCCGGTGAAGGCCGGGCTTTGGGCGATGCGGGCGCGCATCTGGTGGATCAGGTCGAACATCTCGGACTCGGAACCGTAGGCATCCTTGCCGACGCCATAAAGCGCCAGCGCCTTGGGGGTCGAGCCGCCGCTTTGATCCAGGGCGGCGATGAAGCCGCTGCCGCTGCGAATTTGTTCTGCCTGTTGCTGATCGACCATGTCCCGTGTCCCCGCCCAAGTGTTGACTCGCGGCGCTGTGCCGCCTTTGTCCTGCTCATAAGCGAGGGGCGGCGCGGTTGCAATTATGGTCGCGCTAACGGCCCGGCGCAGCGCGCTACAGCCAGCGGTTGAGCGCCGTCAGCCAGGGCTGGGTGTCACCGATGCAGCGCGCGACCCATTCGGCGTTGTAATAGGTATCGAGATAGCGCTCGCCGCTGTCGCACATCAGCGACACGATAGATCCGCTCTGCCCGGCCTCCTGCATGTCGCGCGCCACCTGCATGGCGCCCCACAGGTTGGTGCCGGTCGAGGGGCCGGCCTTGCGTCCGATCAGCGTCTCGAGCCATTGCATCGCGGCGATGCTGGCCGCGTCGGGCACCTGCATCATCGCGTCGATCACATCGGGCTGAAAGGATTTCTCGACCCGGGGGCGGCCGATGCCTTCGATCCGGCTGGAACAATCGGCGCTGAGCGTCGGGTCGCGCTGCATGTAGCTGTCGTAGAACACCGAATGTTCGGGATCGACCACCACCAGCCGCGTGTCATGGCCCTTGTAGCGGATGAAACGCCCCAGCGTCGCCGAGGTGCCGCCGGTGCCTGCGCTCATCACGATGGTGTGGGGGATCGGGTGCGGCTCCTTCAGCATCTGGTGAAAGGTGCTTTCGGCGATGTTGTTGTTGCCGCGCCAGTCGGTGGCGCGTTCGGCATAGAGGAACTGATCCATGAAATAGCCGCCCGTTTCCTGCGCCAGCCGCGTGGCGGCGTCATGCATCTGCGGGGCGCTGTCGACGAAATGGCATTTGCCGCCATAAAAGGTGATCTTGTCGATCTTGCTCTGGGCGGTGCTGCGCGGCATCACGGCAAAGAACGGCAGGTTCAGCATCTGGGCGAAATAGGCCTCGGAGACGGCGGTGCTGCCTGAGGAGGCCTCGATGATCGCGGTGGTCCGGTCCAGTTTGCCGTTGCACAGCGCATAGAGGAAAAGCGAGCGCGCAAGCCGGTGTTTGAGGCTGCCGGTGGGATGGGTGCTTTCGTCCTTGAGGTAGATGTCGATGCCGCTGAGGCGCGGGATCTCGAGTTTGAACAGATGCGTGTCGGCCGAGCGCTGCACGTCGGCCTCGATCCGGCGGATTGCCTGTGTCACCCAGTCGCGCATCTTGATCGTCCTTTCATCCGGTGTGGCACCGGGCGGGGCGGCGGCAGGGCGCGGGCAGGCCGGTCCGCACCGGTCCGCACTGGCCCGCCTCAGTGCTTGAGAGCCGCCACGCCCGGCAGGTCCTTGCCTTCCATCCATTCCAGAAATGCGCCGCCAGCGGTAGAGATATAAGTGAAATCCTGCGCCGCGCCCGCCAGATTGAGCGCGGCGATCGTATCGCCGCCACCGGCGACGGAAATCAGCCTGCCTTCGCGGCTGAGGCGGGCGGCAAGCCGGGCGGCGGCGTTGGTGGCGGCATCGAATGGCTCGATCTCGAATGCGCCGAGAGGGCCGTTCCAGATCAGGGTGCGCGCCTTTTCGAACACCTGCGCGATGCGGGCCACGCTTTGCGGGCCGGCATCCAGGATCATCGCGTCCTCGGGGCAGAGATGCACGGCCAGCACCTCATGCGGGGTGTTGGCGGCGAAGGCGCGCGCCACGACGATGTCGGCGGGCAGGATGATCTCGCATCCGGCACTGGCTGCGCGGGCCATGATCTGACGCGCGGTCGGGCCCATGTCATGTTCGCACAGCGACTTGCCCACATGCAGGCCCTGCGCGGCCAGGAAGGTGTTGGCCATGCCGCCGCCGATCACCAGGTAATCGACCTGTTCGGCCAGGTTGCCCAGCAGATCCAGCTTGGTCGAGACCTTGGCCCCGCCGACCACCGCGACCAGCGGGCGTTTGGGCGCGCTCAGCGCCGCCTCGAGCGCGGTCAGTTCCGCCTGCATCAGGCGCCCCGCGCAGGACGGCAGATGCGCCGCGATGCCGGTTGTGCTGGCATGGGCGCGGTGGGCGGCGGAAAACGCATCGTTGCAATAGATGTCGCCAAGGCGGGCCAGACGGGCGGCAAAGGCGGGATCATTGGTTTCCTCGCCGGGATAAAATCGGATATTCTCGAGCAGCAGCACATCGGCATCCTGCGCCTCCTGGGTGAGGTCCTCGGCACCCTCGAGTGTCTCGATCAGGCTGACCGAGCGGCCAAGCGCGGCCTTGAGTGCCGGCAGGATGACGCGCAGCGACATGTCCAGCACGACCTTGCCCTTGGGGCGGCCGAAATGGGCGATCAGCATCGGCTTGCCGCCGCGCGCCAGGATGTCGTTGATCGTGGGCACGATCCGTTCAATCCGTGTGGCGTCGGTGACATGGCCATTTTCGACCGGCACGTTGATATCGACGCGGGTCAGCACGCGCTTGCCCGCAAGGTCCATGTCATCAAGGGTTGCCCAGCTCATTCAATACCCCTTTGTGGCGCAAATTCGTGGCGAAAATCGCACCTGTCATGGCGTGAACATTGCGGGGCGTCAACCTCAACCGCTTGGCAATCGCGCGCGCAGCCCTCATATGGGGAAAAGCGTTCGGGCAGGTTCCGGTTTCGGGGCCTGATCGAACCTGCAAGTCTATCGCGACCGATTGAAAGAAGGAGCGCCCGATGGCCGAGATCAAAGACCCCGAAAACACCATCCTGATGGAGCTGAAAGACGGCACCGTCGCAATTGAGCTGCTGCCCGACGTGGCCCCCGGCCATTGCGAGCGGATCAAGGAACTGGCCCGCGCCGGGCATTATGACAACGTCGCCTTTCACCGGGTGATCGACGGGTTCATGGCCCAGACCGGCGATGTGCAGAACGCCAACATGGAAAAGGACTATAACCCGCGCATGGCCGGCACCGGTGGCAGCGACCTGCCTGACCTCAAGGCCGAGTTCAGCAAGATCCCCCATGACCGGGGCACATTGGGCGCGGCGCGCAGCCAGAACCCCAACAGCGCCAACAGCCAGTTCTTCATCAATTTCAAGGACAACCATTTCCTGAATGGCCAATATACCGTCTATGGCCGGGTGATTCAGGGCATGGAGCATGTGGATGCCATCGCCAAGGGCGAGCCGCCGGCAAATCCCGACCGCATGATCAGCGTCAAGGTGGCCTCAGATGCGTAAATGTGTGATTCTGGGCGGCGCACTGGCGCTGATGGCGGCCCCCGCGCTGGCCACGGGGCTGAAGATCGACGTTGCCGGTGAGGCCAATGGCACGATCACCATCGACCTCTATGAGGACATCGCCCCCAACCATGTCGAGCAGATCACGACGCTCGCGGGTGAAGGGGCCTATGACGGCGTCGCCTTTCACCGGGTGATCGACGGGTTCATGGCCCAGACCGGCGATGTGCAGTTCGGCAAGCTGGATGGCGGCAATATGGCGCGCGCCGGTCAGGGCGGTTCCGATCGCCCCGATCTGAAACAGGAGTTCTCGAAAGAGCCGTTCGAGCGCGGCATCGTCGGCATGGCGCGTTCGCAGGATCCTGACAGCGCCAACAGCCAGTTCTTCATCATGTTCGATTCGGCCCCCAACCTGAATTTTCAGTATACCGTCGTGGGCAAGGTCACCGACGGCATGGATGTGGTGGACGCCATCAAGCGCGGCACCGGGCCCAATGGCGCGGTGGTGGGACAGCCGGACGTGATGTCATCGGTCAAGGTGATTGACTGAGCGTTGCCGCAACACCGGCTATGAGCCGCTGAACACGCCCAAACCGGTGGCCCGCGACATCTGGGTCATCGACGGGCCTGCGCAGCGGTTCTATGGCCTGCCGTTTTCCACCCGCGCCACTGTCGTGCGGCTGGAAAACGGCGACCTCTGGGTGCATTCTCCCACGGCGCTGGTGGATGCCCTGCGCGACGATCTTGCCGCATTGGGGCCGGTGCGCCACCTGGTTGCCCCGAACTGGATCCACTACGCCCATATCGCCGATTGGCAGGCCACATGGCCGGATGCCATCGCCTGGGCCGCGCCCGGCGTTGTGGCGCGCGCGGCCAAACATGGGCTGATGCTGCGGTTTGACCATGACCTCGGATCCGAGGGCGAAGCGCCTTGGCGGGGCCAGTTGGATCAGATGATCGTCGAGGGCAGCAAGCTGCACCGCGAGGTGGTATTTCATCACCGCGCCTCGCGCACGCTGATCCTGACCGACCTGATCGAGAATTTCGAGACCTCGAAACTGCCGGTATGGATGCGCCCGCTGATCTGGCTTGCCGGTATCGACGACCCTGACGGCAAGATGCCGCCCGACATGCGGCTGAGCTTTGGCAAGGGTGAGACGCTGGCCGATGCGGTTGACAGGATGATCGCATGGGGGCCTGAGCGGCTGATCCTGGCGCATGGCCGCTGGTATCACCGTGGCGCGGTCCAGGAGCTTGAGCGCGCGTTCCGCAAGCTGCTGCACAAGCGGCGCTGGAACACGGTGCTGGAAAAGATCGACCGCGACCGCGACCGCGGTTGAGCCAGCGCCAGGATATCAGCCGGGCAGCACGCTCTGGCTCAGTTCGTTGCGGATGCGGGCGCGGAATTTGGAGGCGCTGATGCCCAATGGCTGATCGCGCGAGGTGATCAGCGCGAATTCATGGATCACGCGCGGCGCAAACGGGCGCCAGATCACGCCATCCGACAGCGCCGCCTTGCCGTTGATCGGATCGATCAGCGAAACACTGTCCCCCGCCGCCACCATGTTGCGCGCCACCGCGTAATAATATCCCGATGCGGTGTGGGTCAGCGGGATTTCCGCCTCGGACATCAGCCGCTCCAGTTGGCGGTCGACACTGTGGTCGCCGGTCACGGCAATGACGCTGCGCCCGCGCAGGGATCTGGGGGTGACGACATCGCGCGCGGCCAGCGGATGATCCGCGCGCATGATGCAGACGCATTCCATCTGAAACAGTTCGGCCTTCAGCCCCGCCACCGGCACCGGCGTGTCGATCACGCCGATGTCGATCTGCCGGCTGCCGACCCACGAGGCGATCTGACGTGACGAATGCACCCGCATTTCCACATGGGTGTCGGGGTGATCCAGCTGGAACCCGGCAATCACGCGCGGCAGGAAATTGATCGCCAGCGTGCCATTGGTCGCCACGCTGATTCCGCCGGTGGTGCCGGTGCGGATCGCGTCGGCGCGCTGTTCGATACGCACCAGCGCGCCCAGCCCCAGAGAAATGTCCTCATGCAGCAGGATCGCCTCGCGGGTGGGGGCGAAAAAGCCGCGGCTGCGGTGAAACAGGCGGAACCCCATCACATCCTCAAGATTGCCAAGCGCGATGCTGACCGCGGGCTGGGTCAGGTTCAGACGCTGCGCCGCCCGCGAGACGGAACCGGCGTCAAACAGCGCGTTGAACACTTCCAGATGCCGGATCTTGATGCGCATGGGGTCGGGCTCCGGGATTTTGCATAAATGAATCGAATAATTATATATTTCATATTAAGTTGCCAGTTACCAAATGCTTTCCTAACGTCAACTTCTATGACAGGCGCGGCACCGATGGATCACACCGGGGGCGCGGCTGCCGGGGGGCATCGTCGCGATGGGAAAAACACGGGAAAACAATGTGTGGGTGCCGGATTGGAAGGACACGTCCTATTGGCTGGACGGCCTGGCCCCGCTGCACACATCCGAGGACCTGCCGACCGGCGCGGTCGATGTGGTGGTCGTCGGCTCGGGGTATACCGGGCTGAACGCCGCGATCGAAACCGCGCGGGGCGGGCGCAGCACGCTGGTTCTGGAGGCCGAGGTGCCAGGCTGGGGATGCAGTTCGCGCAATGGCGGTCAGATCAGCACCAGCGTGAAACCCACGCATGAAAAGCTGCGCGCGAAATTCGGCGATGCGCGCGCCACCGCCATCCGCGGCGAGGGAAAAACCGCGCTCGAGTGGATCGAGCAGCGCATCACCACGGAAAACATCGACTGTTCCTTTCGCCGCGCCGGGCGGTTTCACGCCGCCCACACGCCGCGCCATTATGAGGAACTGGCCCGCGATGCCGAAAAACTGGGCCGCAGCGAAGGGATCGAGGCGCATGTCGTGCCGCGCGCGCAACAGCGCAGCGAACTGGGCAGCGACATCTATTTCGGCGGCGTGGTCTTTGCGCGCCATGCGGCGGTCAATCCGGCGCTCTATCATCGCGGTCTGCTGAACACCGCGCTGGCGGCGGGGGCGCAGGTGATCGGGCATTGCCCGGTTCTGGGCATCGGGCAGCGCGCCGACGGGTTCATCGTCAAGACCGCCAGGGGATCGGTGCGCGCGCGCGACGTGATCGTGGCGACCAACGGCTATACCACCGGCATCACCCCATGGCTGCAACGCCGGGTGATCCCCATCGGCAGCTATGTCATCGCCACCGAACCGCTGCCGACCTCGGTGGTGGACAGCCTGTTCCCCACCGACCGCATCGCCAGCGACACCTGCAAGGTGGTCTATTATTACCGCGCCTCGCCCGACCGCCGGCGCATCCTGTTCGGCGGGCGGGTCTCGTCCACGGAAACCAGCCCCGAGACCAGCGGCCCGCGTCTCTATGACAAGATGTGCAGCGTGTTTCCCGAATTGCGGGACTATCGCATTTCCCATTCCTGGAGCGGCACCGTCGCCTATTCCTTCGATGAACTGGCTCATGTCGGCGTGCATGAGGGCGTGCATCATGCCATGGGCTATTGTGGGTCGGGCGTGTCGATGGCCAGCTATCTGGGGATGCGCGTCGGGCAGAAGGTGCTGGGGCTGGCCGAAGGGCGCACCGCCTTTGACGATCTGCCCTTTCCGACGCGGCCCCTCTACACCGGCAAGCCATGGTTCCTGCCGGCGGCCGTCGCGTGGTATCGTTGGCAGGATCAGTTTCAGCACAACCGCGCAAAGACAGCGATGTGACGCCCGATGCACCGGGCGGCCCCGGCGCTGCCGCCGCCCGTACAAGAGACGACAGCGATGGGCACGACCCGACACCGTGCCCCAATTCAACAGAGGAGGAGAACAAGACATGAGAAAATCAATAGCCCTGACAGTGGCGGCGACCCTGCTGGCGACAACGGCCATGGCCCAGGACAAGAGCCTGACCGTGGTGTCCTTTGGCGGGTCCTACCAGGAGGCGCAGAGCAAGGCGCTGTTTGAACCCTATGAGGCCAATACCGGGATCAAGGTCCTGCAGGAAACCTTTACCGGCATGTCCGACGTGCGCCTTCAGGTGTCCTCGGG
>CAKSUL010000041.1 GCA_934501475.1 uncultured Roseovarius sp.
GTTCGAACCGCCATCAGCGATCCGCCCGCCGCCCGATGCCGATGACCCGCAGCAGCGGCAACTCGGCCTTTGACGCCTATCGCGAGGAAACCCTGCGCCGCCTTCAGGAGGAACAGGACAGTTTCGAGAGCTTCCTCGACCGTCTGCGCAAGGCCAAGGATCAGGCCGAATTCGATCAGTTCATGGATGAGCGCGCCAAGCGCCGCGATGAGGATCGCCCGTTTGACGGCGATCCGCACGAGGCCGGGCAAGGCGCCTGACCCCCTGACGCACTGATCCGGCCCCCGACATGACGGGGGCCGGCGCCCGTTTGACCAAAGGACACGCCCATGATGAGCGATTACACCTGGCACCTCCCGGACCCGGCCACGCAGCCCGAATTCTACGCCGATGTGGCGCTCAAGCGGCTGATCGCCTTCGTGGTGGACACGGCCGTGATCGTGGTGCTGTGCCTGCTGACGGCTGTGGTGACGGCCGGGATGTCGCTGTTCGTGTTTCCCATCATGATGGCGGTGATCGGCTATGCCTACCGCGTGGTCACGCTGACGCGGGCGTCGGCGACATGGGGGATGCGGTTGATGGCGATCGAATTCCGCGACGCATCGGGGGCGCGGTTCGATCTGCGCCTGGCGGCGCTGCATACGTTGGGGCTGACGATTTCCTTCGCGATTCCCTTTGTGCAGGTGGCGTCGGTGGTGCTGATGCTGACCACGGCGCGCGGTCAGGGCCTCAGCGATCAGGTGCTGGGCACCGTGGCCATCAACCGCCCGGCAAATCGCTGATTTCCCCCTGAATCAGGGGGTTTGCGCTGCTGGTCGCGCAAGGGCGGATTCCCCTCTTGGCGGGCGGGGGCATCGTTGTTATCGTCAGGATGACACAAGCACAACAGGCCCAGATGCGCCATACACTTCCCATTGCGCCGCAGTTTTACGTGACGGCCCCGCAGCCCTGCCCCTATCTTGAGGGCCGGATGGAGCGCAAACTGTTCACCGCGCTGCAAGGCGACGGGGCGCAGCGGCTGAATGACGGGCTGTCCAAACAGGGGTTCCGCCGCTCGCAGAACGTGCTCTATCGCCCCTCCTGCGCCGAATGCGCCGCCTGCCTGTCCGCGCGCATCAGCGTGGCCGATTTCACCCCCTCCAAATCCCAGAAACGCACCATTCGGCGCAACGCCAACCTTGAGCGGCGCGCCACCTCGCCCTGGGCGACCGAAGATCAATATGCGCTGTTCCGCCGCTATCTCGAAAGCCGCCACGCCACCGGCGGCATGGCGGATATGGACGCGTTCGAATTTGCCGCCATGGTCGAGGAAACCCCGATCCGCACCCGTGTGATCGAATATGTGGACCGCAAGACCGGCGCGCTGATCGCCGTGTGCCTGACCGATGTGCTGGATGACGGGGTCAGCATGGTCTATTCCTTCTTTGATCCCGAGCGCGCGCGTGACAGCATCGGCACCTTCATCATCCTCGACCATATCAGGATCGCCCGCGAAAGCGGCCTGCCGCATATCTATCTGGGCTATTGGGTGCCCGGCAGCCCGAAAATGGGCTACAAGGCCGGGTTTTCCGGGCTGGAGATCTATATCGGCGGCGTCTGGGAAAAGATGCGCGACCCGGCTGACTACACCGCCCATGCCAGACCGATCAGAAACAATCCGATTGCCGAACAGGTGGCCGACATCACCCTGCCAGACGGCCTGCCCCTGCGCCCCGCGCGGGGCTGAGCGCGCCACCGCGCAAGTGAGCCGATTGCGGCAAGCCTGGGGTTTTTGAGTATTTTTTCAAAGAAGATGGCACAGCTTTGCGAGTCATGTCCTCACATGAAGCCGACCCCGAAACGGGTCAGTTTTCCAGCTCGGCGTCCCAATAGAGGAAATCCAGCCAGCTTTCATGCAGGTAATTCGGCGGGAACTTGCGGCCCAGATTGCGCAATTGTTCGGCCTCGGGGGCGCGCGGCGATTTGCGAAGCGTCATCCCGGTGTGGTGCAGCGGCTTGGCCGCTTTCCTGAGATTACAGCAACTGCACGCCGCCACCACGTTTTCCCAATTGGTCGCCCCGCCACTGGAGCGCGGCACCACATGATCAAAGGTCAGTTCGGTGCGTGCGCCACAATACTGACAGCGGAATTCATCCCGCAGGAACAGGTTGAAGCGGGTGAAGGCCACGTTCTTGCGGGGTTTGACGTAATCCTTCAGCACAATCACCGACGGCAGGCGAATCTCCATGCTGGGGCTGTGCACGCATTCGTCATATTCGGCGACGATATCCACCCGCTCGAGATAGGTCGCCTTGATCGCGTCCTGCCAGCACCACAGCGAGAGGGGGAAATAACTCAATGGCCGGTAATCCGCATTCAGGACCAACGTCGGGTTCTGCCTCAGCATTGCCGGGTCTCGGGTAAACTCCGTCCTGAATTCCGCGTTCATCGCGCCTTGGGCCCTTCGTCGGCCGCAACAGTGACTGCGGCGCGTGGGGCAGGACATACTGCCCCTTTTCGACTCACCACTATATATCGTGCTGACGATCGCGCAACCCTGCGCATGTATGCCCGCACACAAGGGCTGCACATTTGGCGCCACCCCCGCGCCCCGAACGCAAAAAGCAGGGCCAAGGCCCTGCTTTCACGTCGTTTTCAGCGCATTCACCCGCCCCGTCTGCGCGCGGGTGGGTGCCTTACAGCTGATCCATCACCTCGTCGGAGGCCTCGAAATTGGTGGTGACGCGCTGCACATCATCGTCATCTTCCAGCGCGTCGATCAGTTTCATCAGCTTTTGCATGTTCTCAAGGTCCATCTCGGTCGTGGTCAGGGGGCGAAACGCCAGCCGTGTCGCCTCCGACTCACCCAGGGCGGCCTCAAGCGCGTTCGACACCTCGTTGAGGTCACTGTCCGCGCACCAGATCGTATGGCCATCCTCGCTGCTTTCGACATCTTCGGCGCCGGCCTCGATCGCGGCCATCATTACCGTGTCGGCGTCGCCCACACTGGCGGGATAGGTGATTTCGCCCTTGCGCTCGAACATGAAGCCGACGCTGCCGGTTTCGCCCAGATTGCCGCCATTCTTGGTAAAGGTGCTGCGCACATTGCTGGCGGTGCGGTTGCGGTTGTCGGTCATCGCCTCGACGATCACCGCAACGCCGTTTGGCCCATAGCCCTCATAGCGGATTTCCTCGTAATCGTCGCCATCCCCGGCCTGGGATTTCTTGATCGCGCGGTCGATCACATCCTTGGGCACCGAGACCGATTTGGCCTCCTTGACGGCCATGCGCAGGCGCGGGTTCTTATCAGGGTCCGGGTCGCCCATCTTGGCAGCCACAGTGATTTCCTTGGACAGTTTCGAGAACAGCTTGGAGCGCACGGCATCCTGGCGCCCCTTGCGGTGTTGGATATTTGCCCATTTGGAATGGCCGGCCATCAGTCCCTCCGGTAAGAATGAAATATGTTGCGCCTCTATAGTGCACAGCACCGGGGCCCCGCAAGCCAGTTGCGTTTGCGCGCGCAATAGGGTTGTCTCGCGTCAATCCCTCAATCCCTCAAGGGACCATCCGGCAAGACCACAGAAGCGAGCACAGATCCGTGACCAATGACCAGATCATCCTGTTCTCGCTGTTTGCTGCGGTGTTCGCACTGCTGCTCTGGGGGCGCTGGCGCTATGATCTGGTCGCTTTTGCCGCGCTCATGGCCGGGGTCGTCCTGGGCGTGGTGCCGACCGAGGCGGCATTTACCGGCTTTGGTCATCCTGCCACGCTGGTGGTGGCGCTGGTGCTGATTGTGTCGGCGGGGCTGACGCGCTCGGGGGCGGTGTTTCTGATCACCCGCACATTGGTGGACAGTTCGCGCAGCATCGGCCTGCATATCGCGCTGATGGGCGGGATCGGCGGCGTTCTGTCGGCCTTCATGAACAACGTGGCCGCGCTGGCGCTGCTGATGCCGGTCGATGTGCAGACCGCGCGCAAGGCCGGGCGGGTGCCGGGGCTCAGCCTGATGGCGCTCAGCTTTGCCACCATACTGGGCGGTATGGCGACGCTGATCGGCACGCCGCCCAACATCATCATCGCCGCCATCCGCGAAGAAGCCCTCGGCGCTCCCTTCGCGATGTTCGATTTCGCGCCGGTCGGCGGGCTGACCGCGCTGGCCGGGCTGGCCTTCGTGGCCCTGATCGGCTGGCGGCTGATCCCGATGCGCGACGATGCCACCCTCAGCCCCGCGGATTTCGGCGCCTATATCGCCGAACTCACCCTGCCCGAAGACTCCCCGCATGTCGGCAAACGCCTGGCCGAGCTTCAGCCCGATGCGCTGAAATCCGATGTTGCCCTGCTGGGGCTGATCCGCGACGGCAAACGCCGCTATGGCACCTCGCAGAACACCGTGCTGATGGAGGGCGACACGCTGGTGCTCGAGGCCAATCCGGATGCGCTTGATGAATTTCGCGCCGCCCTCGACCTCGCCTTCTCCGATCAGGACCGCGAAACCCGGCTCAAGGCTGCCGGCGACGGGCTCGACATCATCGAACTGGTGGTGCCCCGCGACAGCCGCATCACCGGCAAGACCGCGCAGGCGATCGGGTTGCACTGGCGGCAGAATTCGGTGCTGATGGGAATTTCGCGTCAGGGCCGCAAGATCACCCAGCAGGTGCGCAAGACCGTGATCGAGCCCGGCGATATCCTGTTGCTGCTGGTGCCGCATGAAACGGGCGAAGACGTCGGCGAATGGCTGGGCGGCCTGCCGCTGGCGGATCGCGGGCTGAACGTGACGCAAAACCACAAGACCTGGCTGGCCATCGCCCTGTTCGCCGCCGGTGTCGCCGCTGCCAGTTTCGGGCTGATCTACCTGCCCATCGCCCTGGGGATCGTCGTGGTGGCCTATGTGCTGGCCCGGATCGTCCCGCTGAACGAACTCTACACCCATATCGAATGGCCGGTGGTGGTGCTGCTCGGCTCGATGATCCCGCTGGGCGCGGCGCTCGAGGATGTGGGCGGCACCGAACTGATCGCCAAAGGCCTGCTTTCGCTGACCTCGGGAATGCCGGCCTGGGCGATCCTGACCATGTTGATGATCGTCACCATGACCCTGTCGGACGTGCTCAACAACACCGCCACCACGATCGTCGCCGCCCCTGTCGGCATTCAGATGGCCCAGGTGCTGGATGTCTCGCCCGATCCGTTCCTGATGGCGGTGGCAGTCGCCGCCTCCTCGGCCTTTCTCACCCCGATCGGGCACAAGAACAACACGCTGATCCTCGGCCCCGGCGGCTATCGCTTCGGTGATTACTGGCGCATGGGCCTGCCACTGGAAGTGCTGGTCATCACGGTCTCGATTCCCGCCATACTGGTGTTCTGGCCCCTCTGACCCACAGCCCCTTGCCCCCGGTTTTTTCCTGGCCCAAATACCTTGGGGGAGACGGTGCCTCCCATTTGGGGGGCACCGTCGGGGGCAAAGCCCCCGGACGCGCTGCGCCTCAAAGCGGCCAGAAAAACGGGATCAGAACCGAGGCCAGCAACCCGATGCTCAGGTTCAACGGCACGCCGATGCGCAGGAAATCGGTAAAGCGATAGCCGCCGGGTCCATAAACCAGTGTGTTGGTCTGATAGCCGATCGGCGTGGCAAAGCTGGCGCTCGCCGCGATCATCACCGCCACCACCAGCGGGCGCGCATCCAGCCCCATCGCCTCGGCAAGACCGATCGCAACCGGCGTCACCACGACCGCGACGGCATTGTTGCTGATCAACTCGGTCAGGATCGAGGTCAGCAGGTAAATCGCCCAGATCACCAGCACACCGGGCAGATGCGCCAGCAGCGGCGCCACCCCCGCCACGATCAGCGCCACCGCGCCGCTTTGCTGCAACGCCGCCCCGATGGCCAGCATCGCAAAGATCAGCGCCAGCAACCGCCCATCGATAAAGTCGAACGCCTCATCCGCATCGATGCAGCGCGACAACAGCACGAACGCCACCGCAATCACCGCCAGCAGCAGGATCGGCGCCACCCCGAATCCGGCCAGCACCACCAGCCCCAGCATCGCCGTGACCGCCAGCGGCGCATGTCCGCGCCGATAGGCCCGCGCCGAGGGCTGCGACACCTCGACCATATCCATGTCGCTGGACAGCCGCTTGATATCCTCAGGCGCCCCTTCCAGCAAAAGCGTATCCCCGACCCGCACGATCAGGTCATCCAGCTGGCGGCCGATATTCTGATTGCGCCGATGCACGGCCAGCGGATAAACGCCGTAACGGCGCCGCAACCGCAACGCGCCCAGCGAGCGGCCCACCATCTTGCAGCCCGGCGTGATCAGCACCTCGACGGTGGTCGTCTCGACCGCGGACACCTGATCGACGCGGCGCAGGCTCTTGTCGCGTTGCAGGCTCAGCAACTCGGTCATCTGCGTGCGCAACACCACCCGGTCACCGACCTCGAGGGTGACTCCGGCCAGATTGCGCCGCAGCGACAGGTCACCGCGCACGACGTCGACCAGGCGCACACCTTCGCGCTTGAACAATTGCACGCCGGTCACTTCGCGCCCGATCAGGTTGCTGTCGGGCGGGATCACCGCCTCGGTAAAGAACTTCATCCGGCTGCGATCCGACAGCATGTCGGCCATGCTGTCACGGCTCGGCAACAGGATCGGCCCAAGGACGCGCAGATAGAACATGCCCCAGACCACCAGGATCGCCGCCAGCGGCGTCACCTCGAAGATCGAAAACGCCCGCAGCCCCTCGGCGCGCGCCACCCCGTCCACCAACAGGTTGGTCGATGTCCCGATCAGGGTCAGCGTGCCCCCCAGGATCGCCGCATAGCTCAGCGGGATCAGCAACCGCGACGCCGGCATCCCCATGGTGCGCGCCAGTTGCACGAAGACCGGGATCATCACCACCACCACCGGCGTGTTGTTCATGAACGCCGAGGCAAAGATCACCAGCACCAGCAACATCCCGATGGCCAGTTTCGGATTGTTGCGCGCCTGCCGGTCCGCCAGTGAGGTGAACACCTCCAGCGCGCCGGTGCGCACCAGCGCGCCCATGATGATGAACATCAGCGCAATCGTCCAGGGCGCCGGGTTCGCCAGAACGTTCAGCGCCGCCTGATAGGGCAGAACGCCCAGGGTCAGCAGCGCCGCCGTCCCGGCGATGGCCACCACTTCGGTCGGATAGGTCTCGCGCACGAACAGCGCGAACATCACCGCCACCACCGCCAGCGTGATCAGCGCGGTGCCGGTCTGCGACAGCTCCAGATAGGCGCTCACAGGGGCCGATTCCCGGTTTTCGGCTCGGTCTCGCCCATCCCCAGCGGCAAGGATGTGGCCAGCACCGCACGCGCGCGGCGCACCGCGCGCGGCTGCACCAGGAACACGCCCAGCAACATCACGCAAAGCGCCGCCCACACATAGCCCGAATAGCTTTCTCTCAGCAGGATCATCGACCAGACCACTCCAAATCCCGTCACCAGATAGGAGGATTGCGCCGTGAAAACCGATCCCGCGCGCCCCACCATCCAGACATAGCAGGCATAAACCAATCCGTGAATGACCGCCGATGCCAAAAGCGCCAACTCCGCCACCCCGAACGCCGCCAGCGGATTGATCCACTGCCCGCTCAGCACCGCAACCGGGGCAATCGCGATCATCCCGAACAACGACGCCGACACGATCACCTGAAACGGGTCCAGCCCCTGCGTGCCCCATCTTGCCACCAGATTGCCCTCGGTCGCATAGAGAATCGGCGCCAGCAGCGCGATCAGCAGAAAACCCGCCATGCCCCGGTCAGGCAGGCTCGATTCGGGCAACACCAGGACAGCGATCCCGCTCAACCCCAGGCAAAGCCCGAACAACCGCCGCCAGGCAAAGCGCTCATTGCCCAGCAACAGCGCAATGGGCAGCGAAAACATCGGCACACAGGCCATCACCAGCGCCAGAACACCCCCCGGCAGACGCGCCGCCGACAGGTAGAAAAAGATGTCCGGCAAAACGGCACCGCACAGCGCCACCATGATGTATAGCCGCCAGTATTGACGCCCCAGCTTCAACCGCCGCCCACGCATGAGAGTCAGCCCGCCCAGCAAGACGACCACAATCGCCAATTGCCAGAAGATCAGGCCAAAGGGCTGATGCCCGGTGCTGACCGCGATCTTGGACAAGGGCACGGACAGGCCCCAGCCCGCCCCCATGACCAGAAGGACCACATATAGCCCCGCCGCGCGCGAGCCGAGCTCCCCCATGTCAGGGCCCCGCCTGCGCCAGACGCCCGCCCTGACGGACCATCTCGATGCGCGTGGCGCGCCCGGTGCGATCGTCGGTTTCCACATAGACCCCCGACAGCGTCGCCTCACCGAGCGCGGGGGTAAAGCGCGCCTTGGCCATGCCGGTGACAAAGCGGCGCAACGGCTCGCCCTGCTCCATGCCGATCACGCTGAGATAATCGCCGCACATGCCCGCATCCCCCAGAAAGGCCGTGCCTGCCGGGAAAATCTGCGCATCGGCGGTGGGGATATGGGTATGCGTGCCCACCACCAGGCTGGCGCGCCCGTCACAGAACAGCCCCACGCCCATCTTCTCGCTGGTGGCCTCGCAGTGGATGTCGATAATGGCCGCCTGCACCGCACCACCCAGAACATGCGCGCGCAGCACATCGTCCAGCGCCGAGAACGGATCGTCAAAGGCGCGCTTCATGAACACCTGCCCCAGAGCCTGCGCCACCAGAACCTTGCGCCCGCGCCCGTCGGTAAACACCCGGTGCCCGCGCCCCGGCGCGCCCTTGGCATAGTTCAGTGGCCGGATGATGCGCGGCTCACCTTCGATGAACTGCAACATGTCGCGCTGATCGAACGCATGATCCCCCAGCGTGACACAATCCGCCCCCGCCTCCAGAATACCGCGCGCATGCTCTGCGCTCAGCCCCATGCCGCCGGTCGCATTCTCGCCATTGACCACGACAAAATCCAGCTTCCACGCGGCGCGCAATTGCGGCAGCGTCTCACTGATCGCGCGCCGCCCGGCCCGGCCCATCACATCGCCCAGAAATAACAGTTTCATGAAACGGTGTTAGGCTGCGTCGCGCGCAAGAGCAAGAGCGCCCCTGCGCGCTGCCCTTCATTTCAACCGCCCCGCCCGGTCGCGGCGGTCGGTTTTCAGGTATTTGAACCAAGAAAAAACCCGCGCTTCCGCCCCGGCTTCTTCTGGCCGGAAATATCCTCGCCGAAGGCCAGAGTCTCTTATGGTGATCCGGTTGCGCAGATCTGATAGCGCGCCTTTACCTCCACCGGAAAGGCGAGCGAGCGGGCAATGAAGCAGACCTTGTGAATCTCGCGATGCAGCGCGTCGAGCCGGGCCAGATCGGTGCCCTCCGGCACCTTGATGCGGGGGCGCAATGTGGCATGCAGGAACCGGCTGGCGCCGGCGGCGTCGGTTTCCCCCACCACCAGCGGATCATCCTCATAGGCCTGCACCGCCACGCCGGCGTCGCTGGCGTAGTGCAGGAACCACAGCATGTGACACGCGGCAAGGGCCGCGATCAGCATGTCCTCGGGGTTGTGCAGGCGCGGATCGCCCCCCAGCAGCGGGTCGTTGGAGCAGGCGATAACCGGCTTGCCGCGGGTTTGGACATTCCAAGTGCGCGCATAGGCCGTGTAATGCGCGCTGCCCTGCCCCTGATTGCCGGTCCAGACGACGCGGGCGGTGTAGTCATGCCGTGTCAAAGCGCATCACCCCGTTTTCGGTCACCAGCATGTCCAGCGGCTGATCCGTCGGCTCAAGCGGCAAGTCATCCATCTCTTGTGCGGCATAGGCAAACCCGATGGCGAGCGTGGCGCGGCGCGCGCGCAGCATTTCCAGTGTGCGGTCGTAAAACCCGCCACCATAGCCAAGACGCCCGCCGCGGCGATCAAACGCCAACAGCGGCACGATCAGGATCTCGGGTTCAAAAAAATCGTCCCGCTCGGGGATCTGCACCTTGAACGGTCCCTCCTTGAGGGCGCAGCCCGGCTCCCACCGGGAAAACAGCAGCGGCTGGCCCTTGCCGGTGATCACCGGCACCCCGACCGGGCCATGCGCCGCCGCCTCGGCCATGGCCGGGGTCGGGTCGATCTCGGTCAGGATCGGCAGGAACCCGGCCAGCGGCACGCCGCGATAGCCGGCCAGAACCGCCGAGAGCTGCGCCGCGCATGCCCCGCAGGCCGCCTCATGGGCGCGTTTGCGCTGTGCAAAGGCGGCCTTGCGCGCCGCGGCCTTGATCCGGGCCAGATCGCTCATAGCAGGAACACCGCCGCCAGCCCCAGGAAGGCGAAGAAGCCGACGACATCGGTCACCGTGGTCACGAACGCCCCCGAGGCCAGCGCCGGATCGACCCCGACCCGTTCGAGGATGACCGGGATCACCGTGCCCGCCAGCCCGGCAATCACCAGATTGATCACCATCGCCGCCCCGATCACATAGCCGAGCGCGGGACTGCCGAACCACAAGATCCCGACGATGCCCATCACGACGGCAAAGATGATCCCGTTGATCAGCCCCACCAGCACCTCGCGGCGGATCACGCGCCACACGTTCGAGCCGGTCAGATCCTTGGTCGCGATCGCGCGCACCGCGACGGTCAGGCTCTGGGTGCCGGCATTGCCGCCCATCGACGCCACGATCGGCATCAGCACCGCCAGCGCAACAAAGCGCGCGATGGTCGCCTCGAACAGGGCGATCACCAGCGACGCCAGGATCGCCGTCACCAGATTGACCGCCAGCCACGGGAAGCGCTGTTTGGTGGTTTCGATGAAATTGTCGTGCAGCCCGCCCTCACCGACACCGGCGAGGCGCATGATGTCCTCTTCGTGCTCTTCATCCAGCACCGCCATGGCATCATCAATCGTGATCACGCCGACCAGACGGTCGTTTTCATCCACCACCGGCGCCGAGATCAGGTGATACTGGTTGAAGGCATAGGCCACGTCTTCCTCGGCGCGGGTGACGGGAAAGGTGTGAAACGTCTCTTCCACCAGTGATTTCAGCGGCACTTCGCGGCGCGATGCCATCAGCTTGCCCAGGGTGACGTTGCCCACCGGTTTCAGGCGCGGATCGACCAGAATCACGTGATAGAATTGTTCGGGCAGATCGTCCTGATTGCGCAGATAGTCGATGGCTTCGCCCACGGTCCAATGCTCGGGGGCCATCACCACCTCTCGCTGCATCAGCCGTCCGGCGGAATATTCGGGATAGGTCAGCGATTTGCGCACCGCCATGCGCTCGCTGTCCTCCAGAACCTCGAGGATGGCGCGTTGCTGATCGTCTTCCAGATCCTCGACCAGATCGACCACATCGTCGCTGTCGAGTTCGCGCACCGCCTCGGCCAGAACCTCGGGCGAGAGAAGCTCGATCACCTCCTCGCGCAGCGATTCGTCCAGTTCGGTCAGGATGTCGCCGTCGAATTCATCGCCATAAAGCTCGATCAGGCGGCGGCGATCAAAGGCGTTGACCTGTTCCAGAAGGTCGGCGATGTCGGCGGGGTGCAGCGGGTCCATCTGCTCGCGCAGCAGGGCGCGATCCCCGGTATCGAGCGCATGGATGATCCGGGCCACCGCGTTGCGGTTCAGCGGATAGGCGTCTTCCTCGCGCTCTTCCTCGCGCATGTCATTCACGCCGTCCTGCGTGAGGTCGTCGCGTTCGCGCTCGTGAAGATCGTTTGCCATCCTGCCCCCTGCCTGCATGCCTGCCGCTGCACCTAAAGAAACCGCCCGCGAAAAACAATCACAATGGGTTGATTTACCTCTGCTCGCGCGGCCTTTATCCTGTGGCCGACCCAAGTGAACGGACCCTGCCCATGCCCCCCATATACACCATCCTGAGCGGCCATGTGCTGAGCTATGTGCAATCGCCGTTTCAGAGCGATCCCGCGGCGTCCGTGCAGATCGACGAGGCGGTTCTGATCGCCGACAGCCATATCGAGCGCACCGGCACCCTGGCCGAGCTCAGCGCCATCGCCCCGCAGGCCACGATCCACCGCCACGAGGGGGCGCTGATCACCGCCGGGTTTGTGGATGCGCATGTGCATTATCCGCAGACCGCGATCATCGCCAGTTGGGGCAAGCGCCTGATTGATTGGCTCAACACCTATACGTTCCCCGAAGAATCCCGCTTTGCCGACCCCGCCTATGCGCGTGACATCGCGGCGCGCTACCTTGATCTGACGCTGGCCAACGGCACCACCAGCTGTGTCAGCTACTGCACCTCGCACCCGGTCAGCGTCACCGCGTTTTTCGAGGCCGCGCAGGCGCGCGGGCAGCGCGTGGTGGCAGGCAAGACCTGCATGGACCGCAACGCCCCGCCTGCGCTGTGCGATACGGCGCAATCGGCCTATGACGACAGCAAGGCGCTGCTGCAGCGCTGGCATGGGGTGGAGCGGCTGTCCTACGCGATCACGCCGCGGTTTTCGCCCACTTCGACGCGCGATCAGCTTGCCGCGCTTGGCGCGCTCTGGGCCGAACATCCCGATTGCCTGATGCAGACCCACCTTAGCGAGCAGAAGGACGAAATCGCCTGGATGCACAGCCTGTTCCCCGAAGCGCGTGATTATCTCGACACCTATGAGGCGCATGGCCTGCTGGGCGAGCGTGGGCTTTACGGGCACTCGATCCATCTTGAGACGCGCGAACTTGACCGCCTGCGCGAAGTGAACGCGGCGCTGATCCATTGCCCGACATCGAACATGTTCATCGGCTCGGGTCTGTTTGATACCGGCGCGCGCATCCGCGACGGGCTGCGCGTCGGGCTGGCCACGGATACCGGCGGCGGCAGCAGTTTTTCGATGCTGCGCACCATGGCCGCCGCCTATGAGATTGCCCAGCTCGGCGGCACCGCGCTGCACCCGGCGCAATTGCTGTGGCTGGCGACGGCCGGATCGGCGCAGGCGATGCATATGGGCGGGCTGATCGGCAATATCGCACCGGGGATGGAGGCCGATCTGGTGGTGATCGACCTGGCCTCGACCCCCGCCATCGCGCAACGCCACGCCCGCGCCGCTGATATCTGGGAGGCGGTGTTTCCCACCATCATGATGGGCGATGATCGCGCCATTGCCGATGTCTGGGTCGCGGGCCGGCGCATCACACGCGCCTGATCCGGCTCGGTTTTCTCAGTCCTGCGGGCATTGCGACAGGATTTCCAGCGCCGCGGCGTGCTGGCGCCGGGCCGCCGCCGCCAGGATGCGCCCGCCGCCATGCGCCGGGCCACCCTGCCAATCGGTGACGATGCCGCCTGCCGCCTCGATCACGGCGATGGGTGCGCCGACGTCATAGGGCTGCAATCCGGCCTCGATCACCAGATCGATCTGCCCCGCCGCCAGCAGCGCATAGGCATAGCAATCCAGGCCATAGCGGGTCAGGCGGGCGCGCTCGGAAACCGCTTGAAAGGCGCGCCCCTCACTGATGCTGCCGACTTCGGGGAAGGTGGTAAAGACGATCGCCTGATCCAGCGCGCATGCACCGCGCGTCCTCAGCGCCATTTCGCCCCGCGGCCCGACCAGACGCGCGCGCCCCAACCCGCCCTCGAACCGCTCACCGATATAGGGCTGATCGATCAGGCCATAGCGCGGCCCGCTTTCGTCCGCGAGCGCGATCAGCACCCCCCAACTGGGCGTGCCGGACAGAAAGGCGCGGGTGCCGTCAATCGGGTCCAGCACCCATGTCAGCCCGCTTTGCCCGTTTTTCGCGCCGAATTCCTCACCCAGAATCGCATCCATCGGGCGGCGCTGCGCCAACAATTCGCGCATGGCGCGCTCAGCGGCGCGGTCGGCCTCGGTCACCGGATCAAACCCGGCGGAATCCTTGTTGTCGGTGATCAGGCCCGTGCTGCGAAAGAACGGCAGAATGGCCGCACGGGCGGCGTCGGCCATCGCATGCGCGGTCGCGATGATCTCATCCGCGCAGGTATCCAGTGTCATGTGCTCCGGCTCCTCATCCCGCCTGTCACGGGATGAGTAGACCGCTTCGCTTCAGGGCTCAAGCGACGTCGCTGAGCACCCGCGCGAGGTCAAACAGCCGACGGCGCTGATTCTCCGGGATCGCATAATAGGAGCGCACGAGGTCCAGTGCCTCTTTGTCGCCCAAAAGATCCGAGGGCGCGTTGGCGTGGCCACCATCCTGCGCAGGATGCCCGGCCTCGATGCCCTCGAAGAAAAAGCTGACATCCACCTCCAGCGACGCCGCGATATCCCAGAGCCGCGAGGCGCTGACACGGTTGGCACCGGTTTCATATTTCTGGATCTGCTGGAACTTTATTCCAACGCTTTCAGCCAGTTGCTGCTGGGTCATGCCAACCAGCCACCGACGGTGACGAATGCGTTTGCCTACATGAACATCAACGGGATGCGGCATAATGGTATCCTTTACACTATTTACGTCCGACGCGAATGCCATCCGACGTTCACATCCGTGAAGCCGAGGGCCATGCTGGCCAACAGCGTCGGATTGTCGCAGATCGTAACATCGCAGCCCCAGTTTACAAGAAAATTTATACGCCGAGAAGGGAGTTGATCAAAACTGAAACAATCATGACGGTAGCAGCGCCATTGTTTCGCCACAAAGCTTGACCGCGCGCCCGCACGCGCCCTGCGCCATGTCGCCTTGACAAGATGCGCCGCAATTGCCCATCTGACGCCGTTCGCGATGCCGCCAATGCCGGGAAACAAGGTTGATATGATGATGCGCGCCTTTCAACTGACCTCATTCGATGCGCCTCCTTCCCTGGCTGACCTGCCGGTGCCAACACCTGAAAAGGGCCAGTTGCGCCTGCGCATTCAGGCCTGCGGTCTGAATTTCGCCGATCTGCTGATGATGCGCGGCACCTATCAGGACACGCCAAAGCCGCCTTTCGTCATGGGATTCGAGGTGGCGGGAATCGTCGACGCACTTGGCCCCGACACGGATGGCCCCAGCCCCGGCACGCGGGTGGCGGTGATCGGTTCCCAGGGGGGGCTGGCCGAATATGGCTGCTTCGATGCCAGCCGCGCCGTCGCGATCCCCGATGGCATGGGGTTTGACGAGGCGGCGGCGTTTCAGGTGGCCTATGGCACCAGCCATGTCGCGTTGCAGCACAAGGCGCGGCTGCAACCGGGCGAAACCCTGCTGGTGCTGGGGGCTGCGGGCGGTGTCGGGCTGACGGCGGTCGAGATCGGCAAGGTCATGGGCGCGCGGGTCATCGCCTGCGCGCGCGGCGTAGACAAGCTGGCGGTGGCGAAATCCGCCGGGGCCGACCACCTGATCGACGCCGAAACCGACGACATCCGCACATTCTGCAAGGATCTGGGCGGGGTGGATGTGGTCTATGACCCGGTCGGCGGCGATCAGTTCACCGCCGCCATGCGCGCCTGCCGCCCCGAGGGCCGGTTGCTGAGCATCGGATTCGCCAGCGGCGACGTCCCGCAAATTCCCGCCAACCACCTGCTGGTGAAAAACCTCAGCGTGATCGGCTTCTATTGGGGTGGCTACATGGGGTTCCGCCCCGAAATCATCACCGGATCGCTGAGCGAGTTGATGCAATGGTACAAGGCGGGGCGGATCAAGCCGCATATCAGCCACCGCCTCGACCTAGAACATTGCGCCGACGCGCTCGAATTGCTGCGCACGCGCCGCTCGACCGGCAAGGTCGTGGTCACGACCGGCTGACTCCTCCCTCACTGCGAGGCACATACGCGCCCCAAGCCGCAAATTCGATCAATTACGCGACCGAAATACCTTGAATAAAGCGGCTTACCACCCGATATTGGCCCCAACGGTCCGCTCAAGGGCCTGTCAGTTCACATATCGGAGGCATTGATGGCTGAATTTGATACAATCCGGACGGCGGCTGGAACCCGCAGCGCCCAGATTGACGAGGGTCTGCGCGCCCATATGAACAAGGTCTACGGGACCATGTCCGTGGGGATGCTGCTGACCTTCCTGGCGGCCTGGGCGGTGGGCAACAACGACGCGATGATGGCGACGCTGTTCACCGGCATGACCCGCTGGATCGTGATGTTCGCGCCGCTGATCATGGTGTTCGCGTTCGGCGCGGTGATCAACCGCCTGTCGGCGGCGGCGGCACAGCTGTTCTTTTATACCTTCGCAGCGGTCATGGGCGTGTCGATCAGCTATATCTTCGTGATCTACACCGATTACTCCATCGCGCAGGTATTCCTGATCACCTCGATCGCCTTTGCCGGCCTGTCCCTGTGGGGCTACACCACGAAAAAGGACATCTCGGGCTGGGGCAGCTTCCTGATCATGGGCGTGATCGGCCTGATCGTGGCCTCGATCGTCAACATCTTCCTGGGCTCGCCCGCGATCATGTTCGCAATTTCGTCCATCGGCGTGCTGATCTTTGCGGGGCTGACCGCCTATGACAC
>CAKSUL010000042.1 GCA_934501475.1 uncultured Roseovarius sp.
CAGATGCTTGCCCTGCGACAAAACATCCTTCTTTTGAAAACAAGTACTTGCCGGGGTGCCCAAAAAACAGGCAAATCAGGGAAGCCTGCCTGATATAACGGAAATTCCCGGCTTGTGGATTGTTGCCCCCAGACTTATCCACAGAAACCGTGGACAGGTTCGCCCTTGCCTTGAGGGCTATAAGATTGCAGCCCTCGCAAAGAATCATATCTTGAGTCCCATGACCGAAACGCCCGCCCCTTCCTCGCCGCCGCAAACCGGCCATACCGTGATCCAGTCCTATCTGCGCACGCTTGACAATTCGCCCGGCGTTTACCGGATGCTGGATGCGCAGGCGCGTGTTCTCTATGTGGGCAAGGCGCGCAACCTGCGCGCGCGGGTCAGCAGCTATGCGCGCCCCACCGGCCATACCGGGCGCATCGCGCGCATGATCGCCGCCACCGCGTCGATGATGTTCCTGACCACGCGCACCGAGACCGAGGCATTGCTGCTTGAGCAGAACCTGATCAAGCACCTCAAGCCGAAATTCAACGTGCTGCTGCGCGACGACAAGAGCTTTCCCAATATCCTCGTGACGCAGCACGATTTTCCGATGATCAAGAAACATCGCGGGGCCCGGCGCGAGAAGGGCACCTATTACGGCCCCTTCGCCAGTGCCGGCGCCGTCAACCGGACACTGGCCCAGTTGCAGCGCGTGTTCCAGCTGCGCAATTGCAACGACGCGATGTTCGAGAGCCGCACGCGCCCCTGTCTGCAATATCAGATCAAACGCTGCACCGCGCCTTGTGTCGGGCTGATCAGCCAGGCGGAATACGCCGTGCAGGTGCAGGACGCCGAACGCTATCTGTCCGGGCGCTCGACCGAGATTCAGGAAAAGCTGGCCGCGCAGATGGCCGAGGCGTCGGACGCGATGGAGTTCGAGCGCGCCGCCGCCCTGCGTGATCGGATCAAGGCGATGACGCAGGTGCAGACGGCGCAGGGCATCAATCCGCGCACCGTGACCGAGGCCGACATCATCGCGCTGCATCTCGAAGACGGGCAGGCCTGCGTGCAGGTGTTCTTCATCCGCGGCGGGCAGAACTGGGGCAACCGCGATTTTTACCCCCGTGTCGGCGTCGATGTGGATCTGGCCGAGGCGCTGGAGGCGTTTGTCGGGCAGTTCTACGACTCAAAGGAACCGCCGCGCCAGTTGATCCTGTCCAACGCGCTGGACAACCCCGACCTGATGGCCGCCGCGCTGAGCGAGAAACTGGGCCGCAAGGTCGAAATCCTGGTCCCGCAACGCGGCGAAAAGGCCGAGCTGGTCGAGGCCGCGATGCGCAATGCCCGCGAAAGCCTGGCGCGCAAGATGGCCGAGAGTGCGACGCAGGTCAGGCTGCTGCGCGGTCTGGCCGAGGCGTTCGATCTGCCCCATACCCCCCGGCGGATCGAGGTGTATGACAACAGCCATATCCAGGGCAGCCACGCCGTCGGCGCGATGGTGGTGGCCGGTCCCGAGGGGATGATGAAGAACCAGTATCGCAAGTTTGATATCAAGGGTGACGATCTGACCCCCGGCGATGATTTCGGCATGATGAAAGAGGTGCTGACGCGCCGGTTCAAGCGGCTGCTGAAGGAGGATCCTGACCGTGAAAACGGGCTGTGGCCGGATTTGTTGCTGATCGACGGCGGCGCGGGGCAGGTCAGTGCGGTGCGCGCGATCATGGATGAAATGGGCGTCAGCGACATCCCGATGGTCGGCGTGGCCAAGGGCATCGACCGCGATCAGGGCAAGGAGGAATTCCACCGCACCGGCAAGCGCGTGATGGCGTTGCAGCGCAATGATCCGGTGCTCTATTTCATCCAGCGGATGCGCGATGAGGCGCACCGTTTTGCGATCGGGGCGCATCGCGCGAAACGCTCGAAGGCGATCGGGGCCACGCCGCTGGACGATGTTCCGGGCGTCGGGTCGGCGCGAAAACGCGCCTTGCTGGCGCATTTCGGCTCGGCCAAGGCGGTGTCGCGCGCCAATCTGGCGGACCTGTGCGCGGTGGATGGCGTGTCGGCGGGGCTGGCGCAGAAGATCTATGACTTCTTCCATGAAAAGGGCTGAAACCGCCCGCTTCCCATTGGCATCCGATCACAGTAGAACCATCACATGAGATGGAACGTTCCCAACATCCTGACTCTGTTGCGCCTGATCGCCGCCCCGGCGGTTGCGGTGATGTTTCTCTATTTCACAAGACCTTATGCAGACTGGTTTGCCCTGTTGCTGTTCATCACCGCCGCGATAACCGATTGGTTCGACGGGTATCTCGCGCGCACATGGCGCCAGGAGACCAAACTGGGCGCGATGCTGGACCCGATTGCCGACAAGGCGATGGTGGTGATCGCGCTGATGGTGATCGTGGGCTATTCCAGCATGTCACCCTGGCTGGTCCTGCCCGCGACGATGATCCTGTTCCGCGAAGTGTTCGTGTCGGGCTTGCGCGAGTATCTCGGCGACACGGCCGGCACGCTCAGGGTGACGCGGTTGGCCAAGTGGAAAACCACCGCGCAGATGATCGCGATTGCGGTGCTGTTCGCCCAGGGCGTGTTCGAGCATTATCTGGGCATGTCGATCCTGGGCATGGATGAGGTGCTGGTCGGCGAAATCCTGGCCGGGCGCGAAGAGGATATTCACGGGCTGTGGTGGAAACTGCGCGGCATGGTCTGGGCGGGTCATGCGGGGCTGTGGCTGTTGTGGCTGGCCGCCGCATTGACGATGATCACCGGCGTGGACTACCTTGCCAAGGCAATGCACCATCTGAAGGAGGATAACTGATGGATGTTCTCTATTTTGCATGGGTCCGGGAACGGATCGGGATGCCGCGCGAAAAGGTTCAGACCGACGCTGCGACCGTGCAGGATCTGGTGACGGAACTGTCGGCGCGTGAACCGCGCTATGCTGCCGCCTTTGCCGATATCTCGGCGCTGCGGGTGGCCGTCGACCAGGAATTGACCGGGTTCGATGCGCCGCTGGCCGGTGCGCGCGAAGTGGCCTTCTTTCCGCCGATGACCGGGGGCTGAACGCCGTGGATATCCGCGTGCAGGAGGCGGCCTTTGATCTGGGGCATGAAACCAACGTCTTTGCCGACCGACAGGCGGGCATGGGCGCGGTCGTGACCTTTGCCGGGATCGTGCGCGACATCGCCGGGGGGCTGGATCACATGCAGATCGAGCATTACCCCGGCATGACCGAAAAGGCGTTGACGGCCATCGCCACGGATGCCTGCGCCCGCTGGGATCTGGGCGATGTGCTGATCATTCACCGCCATGGCCGCCTTGCACCCAATGACCGCATCATGATGGTCGCCACCGCCTCGCGTCACCGCGCGGATGCGTTTCAGGCGGCGGAATTCCTGATGGATTTCCTCAAATCTCGCGCGCCGTTCTGGAAGAAAGAGACCAGCGGCGACGCCGTCGGCTGGGTCGCCGCGCGCGACGAGGACGAGGCCGCGCTGGAAACATGGACGCCAAAGGCATGACGCCACGTCGCAGTTGAGCCCGCGACAGCCGCGGGTAAGAGTGCGCAAAAACAAAGGCGTATCATGTCCGATCTTATCCAGGATTACATCACCACCCTGACCCCCAAGGCCAGGGGCGCGATCAAGGGCACGGCCAAGCTGATGATCGACGGCGTGGGCAGTGTCATGCTGAACGCCGAGGGCGCATATGCGGGCGACGATGCGGCGGATGTCACGTTGAAGGCGTCCGATGCCACGTTCCGCGCCATCCTCAGCGGCGATCAGAACCCGGTCATGGCCTTCATGTCCGGCAAGCTGAAGGTCGATGGCAACACCCAACGCGCCCTCAAGGTCAGCGCGATCCTGACCGGCTGACCGGCGCGCGGGTCATTCGCCCGCAGCACTTTCGCCCAGGGTGCTTTGCATCGCCGACAGGATCAGCATCAGCGCATCGGACTGGTTGCGCGTCATTTCTGACAGGCGCGCATGGGCCAGCAGGGGGGCCGGATCGTCGCGATATCCCAGCACGTCGTCGGCCGTCATGTCGGGGGCAAGGCGACAGGCCAGATCACTGTAGAAACGCTCGTTCAGATAGCCTGCCCAGCCTGCGATCTGCGGATCGCTGGCGGTGCTCAGCACCTCATGGATGGCAGCGCGCAGCGCGCTGTCGGGCGTCTCGCAGGGGGCGGCATGGGCCGGGATCGCGCCCATAATGGACATGAAAATCAGGCATTTGATCAGGTTGCGCATCGCTCATGACTCCGGCTTGGGGGCGGTAAGGTTGGTCTGGACCTCATCGAGGTATTGGGCAAAGAAATCCTCGGCGCGGCCCGAGGATTGCACGATCTTGGAATAATAGGGGGTTTCGATCCGCTGCACGAAACCGGCGGCCTCCATCGCCTCGATCACGCGCCGCCCGGTCTCGGGGGAAAACAGCAGGATGGTCAGGCGCTGGATATCGGCCTGATCCAGCCCCGGCGTGGCGCTGACAAGATTGGCCTTTGCCTTGTGAATCTGGATGGCGCTGAAAATCCCGCGTTTGAGGCGCGGCACCTCAAGGCCCATCAGCTTGCGCCGCTCGGGCGTGTCGATCAGATCAGTGAGTTGACGGTTATGGGTCAGGATATAGGTCTCAAGCCGGTCGGGGCGGGCGATCAGATCAAAGCTGCGCAGCAGGAAAAAGAACTCGGACAGCACGAAAACATTCTCGCTGCGCAGCTTTTGCAGCAGAGTGGGATCGGGGTTGCACGAGGCGAGACATAATTTGTTGTGGAATTCTGTCTTGGCTCGTCGCAAACTCTCGAGAATGCGTATGTGTGTGGTCTGTGTCATGTCTGCCAACAGAGTGGGGCCAGTTACAGGAGATGAAAATGCCTGCTAAAAATTAGTTGGGCAACCTGAAATCAGTATGGCCTGCCATGATTGAGCGGCGTGGCCATTCCGTCTATCTTTTCCACAGACACCCCGATATTTTTCAAGGATGCAAGATCATGTTCGACGCCATCAAGATCACCGCCACCGCATTTCTGATTGCCGCCGCCCCGGCCGCCATGGCCGACACTGCCGGTCTGGACAGCTTTCGCGCCCTGACCGCCGTTGAGGTGGCCGAGGCCGAAATCACCGCCACGCTGAAGCCCGTGACCGTCGCCGATGAGGCCAGCGCCGCCAAGGGCGTGCTGAGCGCGGGTGACCGGGTCGCCTTTGAGATCGGCGGCGTCGAGGGGGCCAAGGTCTATATCCTCAACATGGATTCCGCCGGCACCATTCAGATGATCTATCCCAACCGCTTTGTCGAAGGCGGTGTGCCGCAGGTCGAGGACACGCTGATGGTGCCCGCCGAGGGCGACACCTATGAATTCGAGGTCAGCGGCGAGGGCGGCACCGAGGTGGTCAAGGTGATCGCGATCGACGGCGACACCACCGCGTTCGAGGCGCTGGTTGCCGCGCTGTTCGACACCGAAAAGGCATTCCCGCGCGCCATTCAACCGGCCGAGAAGACGACACAGGACCTGGCGGACTTCTTTTCGGGCTCCGCAGCTTCGCAGATCCGCGAAGCCACACTGGAATATGTGATCGCCAAGTGATCGCGCGCGCCGCGCAAAGGCATTTGAAAGGGCTGACATGACGATACCCGCGTTCATCCGACGGCCCTTTTTGCCGGGCATGGCCTGCGCGATCATCCTCGCCGCGCTGTCCGTCCCGTCAGGCCCGGCCCATGCCGAGGACTGCGCCGATCTTCCTTCCGTTCTGGGCGAGGGCGCGGATAAATCGCAGATCCGCTGCGCGCTGCGCGCGGCGCAACAGAAATCCATGACGCGCGGCATCTCGATTGTCGAGACCGATGCCGCGGTCGAGGCGGTGTCCTTTGCGATCAATTTTGAGTTCGCAAGCGCCCGGATCACGCCCGCCTCGCAGATGTTGCTGATGGCGGTGGCGCAGGTGATCGCCGAAGACGCGGATCTGCGCCGCGCGGCCTATTTCATCGACGGGCACACCGATGCCGTCGGGTCCGAGGCCGCCAACATGACGCTGGGACTGAAGCGCGCGCGTGCAACCGCCGAACAGTTGCAGGACGCGCTTGGGTTCGAGGTGACAATGAATGTGCGCAGCTATGGCGAAACCCGCCTGATCCAGCCGGATGCGCCCGAATCCGGCGAAAACCGCCGCGTCGAAATCACACCCGTTTCACTGGAGTAGATCAAATGACGATGCCCCAACCCCGCTTTCCGTCCCGCCGCAGCGCCGCCACGGCTCTGGGCGCTGTGTCGCTGGCCCTGATCGTGGCGGGGTGCACCGATGGTGAACCGCAATCCATGCGCGCCAATCCCACCCCGGCCGAGCAGGTCGTCACTGCCCAGCCCGCCCCGGCAACCCCGGCGGCGACCGCAACCAGGAAACCCGGCAAGACAAAGGCCGCGCAAACCATGACACGCAGACCCCCCGAGGCCCCGGCGCGGACCAACCTGGACCTGAATGTGAGCTATATGGTGCGTATCCTGGTCCCGGCGGGATCGGAGCTGAGCCTGCGCGCCCAGGGCGCGGGTGATGCGCCGCCCGCGTTGAAAACCGTCAAGATCGAGTCGGGCCCGCCCTATTCGGTCAGCCTGCCGGTGCAATCCGGCGCTGCGGCCTATCCGATGGAGGTCACCGCCACGCTGACCTCAACCATCGGGCATGTCCTGAGCGGCGCCATCACGCTGAGCGCGCCGCCAACCGGCCCGGTGGAAATCACCATGAGTCCGCAGTCCTGATCCTTGGCGCCGATATATGAAAGGTCCGTTATGAAAACCAAGATGATTGCAATGCTTTGCGCCGGTTTGGCGACGGTGCCGATCACGGCAACCGCCCAGTGCATCGACGCCTTCATGACCGGGTTTGACGAATATGAGCAGGGGCAACTGAGCGCCAAGGCGTCCTTCCGGGTCAATGAATTGCTGGTCCTGTGCTTTACGCCTGCACATTCGGGTTTCGTGTCGGTCTTTGATGCGCCGATCGAGGGCGATTTTCAGCAGCTTTATCCAAATGCCCTGACCCATCCGGGCGGCGAAACCTATGCCCCCGTCGAGGCGGGCACGCAATATTGCTTTGGCGGGCGCGACAGCTTTCCGCTGTATCATCCCCCCGAGGAGGGGATCGGACTGGGCAAGATCTCGATCGCGCTGACCAGCAAGGAGGAATTTCAGCTGGATGACAGCGACTATGCCATTCCGGGTCAGAAGGTGAACAGATCCACCATGAACCTGCATCTGAGCAACCATCAGAAATCAGCGGCCAAATGCTCGGCGCGTGACGTGACCTATCTTGATTACCGCATCACCAATTGATCGGAGAAGAGTGATGAAGACCCTTGTTTCCAAGTTTCTGACCACGGCCGTGATGGTGATCGGCCTCGGGTCGGTGGCCGTGGCACAGGCGCAGATGGAATGCGTTGATCCCAAATCGGGTCAACCGGCGCTGCGCATCGTCAACGGGGACCGCGCCAAGCCCGGCGACTGGCCGTTCATCGTCGCGCTTTATCATCAGGGGCAGGGGTTTCAGTATTGTGGCGGCTCGCTGATCAATCAGGAATGGGTTCTGACGGCGGCGCATTGCTGGCCCGGTGACAACGATCCGGCCAACACATCCGTTCATCGTGCGGCCAGCACCGGCGAACTGGAGCCCAGCGGGCGCGGCATCGACAGGCTGATCGTGCATCCGGGCTATGACGCGCAGGATGCCAATGTGCATGACATCGCCCTGCTCAAGCTCAGCCAGCCGTTCGACATTCCCAACAGTCAGCTTGCCATCCTGCCCACCAAGGCGGTCGAGGCCAAGCTGGCGGCGGTGCGCACCTGTTCCGAAGTGGCCGGATGGGGCACGCTGGAATACGGCGCGACCAGCGGATCGCGCTATCTGATGTCGGTGGATGTGCGTCAGTTGGAGACCGAAGTCTGCCGTGCCAGCTATGGTGCCCAGATCCGCAGCGGCAATGGCCCGCATCTGTGCGCCGGGTTCAAGGAGGGCGGCAAGGACAGCTGCCAGGGCGATAGCGGCGGCCCGCTGATCGTGCGTGACGGGCCGACCGGGTTCTTGCAGGTTGGCGTGGTCAGTTTTGGCAAGGGCTGCGCCTGGGAGGGGTTTCCCGGTGTCTATGCGCGCGTGTCCGATCACCGCGACTGGATCTTTGAGACGATCGAGGCGAACTGATCCATGCGTCCGGGGCTGGCATATCTGGGCGCGGCGCTGATCGGATCGGCGCTTGCCGGTGGGTCGGCGCAGGCCGGGTGCGCGGGTCCGTTCCAGTTTCCGGTCGAGGAAATGGAGCAAAGCGTGTTCCAGCAGATCCTGCTGGCCACCCGGGGCGAGCTTGAGCATTTCTTTGATTTTTCCTTCGCGGCCTTCTGCATGGACGAAGAGGAATACGGCGCCTATTATGACGTGCAGGAAAATACGCTGGTTGTCGGGGCGCAGTTCTTTCTGGATATCGCCAACCCGCCGGGCAACATCAACCGCGCGATTGCGGTCATCGCCCATGAGGCCGCCCACGCCTTTCAGACCAAGCACGGGCTGCTGAACATGCTGGTCGAGACCAATCCGCATCGGGTGAAATGCATCGAGTTGCACGCCGATTTTCTGGCCGGGGGCTATATGGGCTGGCGGGCGCGGCAATATGATGTCGATGCCAACAACATGGCCGAGATGTTCTATACCCTGGGTGACGGGGCAACGGGAAATGACGGCCATCACGGGTTGGGGCCCGAGAGGTTCCTGTCGTTCAGGCAGGGGTTTCTGACGGTGACGGAAGATGAGATAACACTTTCAAGTATGGGGATTGCATATGTTTCTCAAGCGAAATGTGACTGAATTTCAACGCCTTGTCGCAGGCGCCGTGATGGCGTTTGCCATGCTGGCCGGCGCGCCCGCACTGGCGCAGCAATTCAAGATGAACCTTGGTTGCCCGACATTGGGCAGCGCCAATATCGGCCAATACACGATTGATGAGCTGAACGACCTTTGCCACAACAACACCGGGGCCGGGACGGTCAGCAGCAGCGGCGGCGGCGGCACCCAGCCGGCGCAGCAGGAATTCTCGGCCGCCGAAAACGGTGCTGCGCTCAGCTGTGGGCAGCACAAGGCGCTGGCGGCCTTTGCGCGCATGAACCCCGGTTTCGTCGAGGGAACGACCTCGCAGGCGGTGGTGGATAAATATTGCGGCGGCAAACCCGACAATGCGCTGCCCGAGGGCAGTCAGGTCGGCGGCGATCTGCTGTCGGGGATCTTCCGGTTCGAGCGCGGCTATCACACCCAGTATTCCGGGGCCAAGGCGCGGATCTGTCAGCCCTATTATTCGGGCGATGTGTTCATTGACCGGGGTCGGGTGCAGTTCACCTCGGGGGGGCATACATGGAAGGGCACGATCGCCAATAATTCCTACATCTCGATCACCCGCGACGGCGTGACGCCGCGCCCCAAGAACCACACGGTGATCAGCGGCCCGATGACCGATGCGGAGCTATATAACGGCTATTGCGGCAGCGGGTTCTTCCGCCTCTCAGCGAAATAGGTGATTGATGATCAAGTATCTGACGGGACTGGCCAAAGCGGTGGCCATCTGCGCGGCGGCCATCTTTGCGCTGAGCGGCGCGGTGGCCTACGCCCAGGGCAGTGAGGGCTGTCTGGCCGCCGCCGATCTGCGCGACAAGGACATTCACCGCCATGCCGGGGTGCTGGATGGCAACCCGGATCTGTGCCTGTCGGAATTCCAATTCGAAGAGAACGGCCTGAACTGGCAGTTGACGATCATCGCCAACACAAGGCATGAGGCGGGCCCGACGATCTATCTGCTGCATGACAATGAGAATGCCGCCTTTGACACGGCGATCTACAGCCTGCTGAAATACGGCGGCAAGCTGATCGCGGTCGAGGCGGCGGACGGGCGCGAATTCAACGGCCAGGACCCCAACCGCAATTTCGGCATGACCAAACCCGATACCGCGTCCTGCACGCAGATGAAGCGCAAGCCGGCGCCGATCTTTACCCAGATGATGATGGATCTGCGCAACCGTTCGCAGGGCTTTATCCTGACGATGCACAACAACGCCGATGGTCATACCGGCAACGGTGGCAGCGGCGGCATCAGTGCCGCGCGCCAGAGTGCGGTCATGAAGGGGATGATGGCCCCCAATGGCGGCGACGAGGACGACGCGATCCTGCTGGCCGGCACCACCCCGTTCGAGCAGGACAGCCGCGCGAAAAAGGCGACTGAGTTCTTTCACAAATTGGGCATCAACGTGATCTATGAGCATGTCACCCCCGAACGCAACGATTGTTCGTTCTCGAACCATGTCGTGCTGAAGGGCATCGCGCCCTATTACAACATCGAAGCCGAGCACGGCCATGTCGCCCAGCAAAAACACATGCTGGATGCGATGATGAAATTTCACCGCATCAAGGTGCGCAATGCCGGGGTAAAGTGATCAGCCGCGCATCAGGGCGGGCAATTCACCGGTCAGCCCCGCCGCCTCGCGGATGAAACCACGGCGCAGGGCCGGCACGGCGTTGATCGCCCCCATGCCCAGATTGCGCCCCAGCCGCAGCAGCGGGTTGTCATTTGAAAACAAACGGTTGCTGAGGTCGGTCGCGATGGCCAGCGTCATCGTGTCAAAGCGGCGCCATTGCTCGTAACGGGCTAGGACATCGGCGGCGGCGATGTCCTCGCCGCGTTGGCGCGCCTCATCCAGCACCTGCGTGAGCGCCGCGACATCGCGCAGCCCCGCGTTCAGCCCCTGGCCGGCAATCGGGTGCATCCCATGCGCTGCGTCCCCGATCAGCGCCACCCGATCCGCGATGAAACGGTCGGCGATGGTCAGGCCCAGCGGGTAGCTGAACCGCTTGCCGCGCAGCGAAATATCCCCCAGAAACGAGCCGAACCGCGGCTTGAGCACCTCAAGAAACGCGTCATCGTCCAGGGCAGCGAATTCGGCGGCGGTGGCGTTGGCCTCGCTCCAGACGATCAGCGACACATTGCCCGGCAGCGGCAGGATGGCCAGCGGACCGGCGGGCATGAAGAACTGATGCGCGACGCCGTGATGGGGCAGGGCGTGTTCAACCGCACAGACCAGCGCGGATTGCGCGTAGTCCCACCCGGTGCGGGTGATCCCTGCGCGCGTCGCCGTTCCCGAGGCCCGCCCGTCCGACCCCACCAGCAGCCGCGCCGTCACGCTCCCGCCGGATTTCAGCGTGACCGAGACGTGATCGCCAAACACCTCCTGCGCGGTGACACTATCGCCAGAGATCTGGGTGATCCGCGGTTCGGCGTCCATCGCATCCAGAAAGGCGCGGCGCAGGAACCTGTCCTCGCACATATGGCCCATCGGGCCTTCTTCGATCTCGCCGTGGTCGAACTGCATGAAGAACGGCGATGCCGGCCCGCTTCCGGCATGGCCGTCGCTGACCTTGATGTCCAGCATCGGCTGGGCATTGTCGCCAATGCGCGCCCAGACGCCGATCGCGCGCAGCAGCCTGACCGATGCCAGCGCCAGCGCATAGGCGCGCCCGTCGAAATCGGCATCCTTGCGGACCTTCTGGCTGAGGGCGTCGATCACCGTCACGCGGAACCCCGCCTGCGCGGTGGCAAGGGCAAGGGCCGGACCGTTCAGCCCGCCGCCCACAATCACGATATCGCTGTCATATGTCATGCCCCAAATATGGCCGCAGATGCGGGATTGTCCATGCGCCCCGGTGCCGCTAGGGTCAAATTCTGACGGATTTCGCAAGAAAAAGGGGCGGGCAATGCAGGACTGGCTGTATATGAGCGCGGGCGACCTCGGGCGTGGCATCGCCAGCGGCGAGATTGACGCCGAGGCGCTGACGCGGACCTATCTGGATGCCATCGCCGCGCATCCATCGGCGCCGGACATCTATTCCGCCATCACCGAAAGCCGCGCCCTGAGCGAGGCGCGCGCAGCGGGCGAGCGTGCCCGCGCCGGGCGGCGTCTTGGGCTGTTGGATGGGGTGCCGATCAGCTGGAAAGACCTGTTCGACAGTGCCGGCACCGCGACCGAGGCCGGCAGCGCGCTGCTCAAGGGGCGCGTTCCCGCGCATGATTGCCGGGTGCTGCGCGACGCCACGGCGCAGGGTCTGGTCTGCCTTGGCAAGACCCATATGAGCGAATTCGCCTTTTCCGGTCTGGGGCTGAACCCGATAACCGCGACCTCGCCCAATGTGAACGACCCCGAGGCGGTGCCGGGGGGATCATCGTCGGGCGCGGCGGCCAGCGTGGCCTTTGGCCTTGCCGCCTGCGGAATCGGCAGCGACACGGGCGGGTCGGTGCGCCTTCCGGCGGCGTGGAACGATCTGGTGGGGTTGAAAACCACGTCGGGGCGGATCTCGCTTGAGGGGGTGGTGCCGCTGGCGGCGCGGTTCGACACGATCGGCCCGCTCTGCCGCAGCGTCGAGGACGCCGCGCTGATACTGGCGGTGCTGACGGCGCGCGCGCCGGTCGATCTGCGCGGGGCAACGCTGCGCGGGATGCGCTTTGCGGCGCTGCAGACCGTGGCGATGGAGGATATGCGCAAGGCGCCGCTGGCCGCCTATCAAGGCGCGGTCGAGCGGTTGCAGGCCGCTGGCGCGACGGTGGAAAAGCTGGAATCGCCCGAAGTGGCCGAAGCGATGCCGATGTCTGCCCTGTTGTTCAGCGCCGAGGCCTATGGCACCTGGGGCGAGTTGATCGAGTCCGACCCCGAGGCGATGTATGCCCCGATCCGCGACCGGTTCCGCGGCGGTGCGCTGTTCAAGGCGTCCGATTACGTCGCCGCCTGGCAGCGCCTCGATGCGCTGCGCGTCGATTGGGCGGCGCGGGTGGCGGGCTATGACGCGGTGATCATGCCATCCTCGCCGATCCTGCCGCCCAATCGGGCGCAGTTGCTGGCCGAGAACGACTATTACGTGACCGAGAACCTGCTGGCGCTGCGCAACACGCGGATCGGCAACATGATGGGGCTGAGCGCGATCAGCCTGCCCACCGGCGTGCCCAGTTGCGGGATCATGCTGTGCGGCGTGGCAAACGGCGAAGAACGGTTGCTGCGGATCGCCAGTGCGGCCGAGGATGCGCTGGCTTAAAGCGTTGGATTCAGGTATTTTTACCAAGAAAAAGCCCGATCTGCCAAAAATGCCACAATCGCGCGGGGCCGGCGCGGTTTTGCTGGACCTGAAAGCCGGATTTCGGTAGTTTTACCGCAAACGGGGCGATCATGATCCCGGTATCTGAGGCAGTATTCAATGTATCCCGAGCGGTTTTCGAACCTTCCGGCCTATGCGTTTCCGCGTCTGCGCGCCTTGCTTGACAGCCATGCGCCGGGCGGTGACGTGTTGCATATGACCATCGGTGAGCCGAAACATGCGTTTCCGGTCTGGATCACCGATATCATCATGCGCAGCGCGCATGAGTTCGGGATGTATCCACCCAATGACGGCACCCCGGAATTGCAGGGTGCGATTGCGGATTGGGTGAAGCGCCGCTTTGGTGTGACTCTGGATGCGGGCACGCAGGTGATGGCGCTGAATGGCACGCGCGAGGGGCTGTATAACACGCTGATGGCGCTGTGCCCCGAGCAAAAGGCGGGCGGGCGGCCTGTCGTGTTGCTGCCCAATCCATTTTATCAGGTTTACATGGTGGCCGCGATTTCGGTCGGGGCGGAGCCGGTATTTGTGCCTGCGACGCGCGAAACCGGGTATCTGCCGGATTATCGCGCCTTGCCCGAAGAGGTCCTGAACCGGGTGGCGGTGGCCTATCTGTGTTCGCCCAGCAACCCGCAGGGGGCGGTGGCGGGGCGCGAATATCTGGCCGATCTGCTGGACCTGGCCGAGCGCCATGATTTCCGCATCTTCGCCGATGAGTGTTACAGCGAGATTTACCGCGACATGCCCCCACCCGGCGCGTTGGAAGTGGCGCAGGCGCGTGGTGCGGATCCTGAGCGCGTGCTGGTGTTTCACAGCCTCTCGAAGCGGTCGAACCTGCCGGGGCTGCGCAGTGGTTTTGTGGCCGGGGGCCCTGAGTGCATCCGGCGTTGCAAGCAGTTGCGCGCCTATAGCGGTGCGCCATTGCCCCTGCCGTTGCAGCGTGTGGCCGAAGCGGTGTGGGGCGAAGATGACCATGTGATCGAGAACCGCCGCCTTTACGGCGAGAAATACGCCATGGCCGATGATATCCTGGGCGATGTGCCCGGCTATGTCGGCCCCGAGGCCGGATTTTTCCTGTGGCTGGCAGTGCCCGACGGCGAGGCGGCGGCGTTGCATCTGTGGCAACAGACCGGCGTGAGGGTGCTTCCGGGGGCCTATCTGAGCCGCGATACAGAGGCCGGCAACCCCGGCAAGGCATATATCCGGGTCGCCATGGTGGCCCCAAAAGACGAGATGGCGCGCGGGCTGATCCGCCTGCGCGACTGTCTTTATAGTTAGAACGAGGGACGAGATGGCATATCAGGCACGCGGGCGCGATCCGCTATTGGACAGCAACATGGCCGAGGCGATTGAAAAGCGCGGCAAGGAATTGCTGGGGCTTGCCCTGATCGGGCTGGCGGTGATTGCGGCGATGATCTTTGCCTCTTATTCGCCGGATGATCCCAGTTGGCTGTCGGCGGTGGACACACCCGCGCAGAACTGGCTGGGCCAGAGCGGCGCGACGATTGCCGCGACGCTGTTCATGGTCGTGGGCTGGGGTGCGTGGGGCGTTGCGGTCACGCTGGCGGTCTGGGGCGTGCGGTTCATCCTGCATCGCGGGCAGGACCGGGTCATGGCGCGTCTGATCTTTGCGCCGATCTGGATTGCGGTGCTGTCGCTTTATGCTGCGTCGCTGACGCCGGGGGCGCAGTGGTATGCGACCCACAGCTTTGGTCTGGGCGGGATCTTTGGCGATACGGTTCTGGGCGCGTTGCTGGGCATTCTGCCGTTCGGACCGGCGGCGGGGCTGAAGATCCTGTCACTGGCGATGGGGATTCTCATGCTGGTGCTGGGCGGGTTCGTCCTGGGGTTTGATCGCCGCGAAGTGGTGCGTGGTGCGCGCTTCTTGATGGTGGCGCTGATCATGAGCTACAGTACCCTTTTGACGCTGATGAACCGGGGGGCCGCCGGGGCGGCGCAGGCCGCGCGTGCGCGCCAGGAGCGCCGCCAGGAGCGCGCCGCGCTGAGCGCCGAACAGGACAGCGCCGCGCGTGTGCAGGTGGTTGCGCCGCGCATGTCGCGCAACACGGGCCGCGTGATTGATGAGCCGACGCCGCACCATGCCCCATATGCCGCAGAAAAGCCCGCAGGTGGCCTGCTGTCGCGGATGCCGTCGCTGATCCGCCGCCACGATCCCCTGCCCGAGCCTGAACTGGTCGAGCAGCCCCCGACCACCAATCTGGCCGACATGCCCGGCGAGGACCGGATCAGGGCCAAGATCAGTGACGTGATCAAATCACGCGTGCGTCACAGCAACGCCATCCATGTCGAGGCGGTGACCCCGCTGACCAAGGGGCGCGGGCGTGGTCCCGATCCGCTGGTTCTGAACCTTGCGCCCCGGACCGCCCTGCCGCCCGAGCCGCCGCTGACCGCCTCGCTTGGGCGCGTGGCCGAGCCGCCCCTGACGGCGGCGCATGTGACCGCCCCCGCCCGTGCCGCCGCGCCGATGCATTTCGAGGCCGCGCCCGATGAGGTGCTGGACATGTCCGACGCCGATCAGGACTGGATGCACGAGCCCGAATATGGCGCCGAGCCGCCGCTGAGCGCCGCGCCGCGCATCCCGGTTCCCGAGCCGCGCAAGGTGGTGCAGCATACCATGCGCAAGGCACCGCAGCCCTCGACGCGCGCCGTTGCCGAGGCGCAGCCGACGCTGCAATTCGATGAGCGGGCCAAGGTCGAGTTCGAGTTGCCGCCGCTCAGCCTGTTGTCCAATCCGGAAAAGATCACGCGCCATCATCTCAGCGATGAGGCGCTTGAGGAAAACGCGCGGATGCTGGAATCGGTGCTGGACGATTACGGGGTGAAGGGCGACATCGTGTCGGTGCGTCCCGGCCCCGTCGTCACCATGTATGAGCTTGAGCCCGCGCCGGGCCTCAAGGCCAGCCGGGTGATCGGGCTGGCCGATGACATCGCGCGCTCGATGTCGGCGCTGTCGGCGCGGGTCTCGACCGTGCCGGGGCGCAGCGTCATCGGGATCGAACTGCCC
>CAKSUL010000043.1 GCA_934501475.1 uncultured Roseovarius sp.
ACTATGGATTGCGGGTGCTGATGCGCCTTGCCGGCACGCCGGATGATTCCGTTTCGACCAGACAGATCGCCGACGAGTTCGAGATTTCGCAGCACCACCTGGCCAAGGTCGTGCGCGATCTGGGCCGGGGCGGGTTTGTTCACAGCCAACGCGGACGCAGCGGCGGCCTGCGGCTGGCCCGTGATGCGCAGGCGATCACCCTGGGTGAGGTGGTGCGCCATCTGGAAAAGCGTTTCGCCATTGTGGAATGTTTTCGCGCCGATGGCGGCCGTTGCGTGCTCAAGCCGCGCTGCCATCTCAAGCCGCGCCTTGCCGCCGCCCGTGAGGCCTTCATGCGTGAACTGGACCGGACCACGATCAAGGACTGCGCCTGGACCGGCGCCGATACCGACACACCGTTTGTTGCCGTAACCTGACCCCGGACCCGTGTCACGGGCCCGCGGGCAAGACCTGAGGGAGAAAGCCGATGACCGAGATCGAATTTGCAGACAACCGCGCCCAGATTGACGCCGGGGTGGTAGCGCGCGCCTTTCAGATCAGCCCTGAGGCGCTGAAAACGCAAATGCGCGAGGGCACCATCACCAGCCGGTTCGAGCGCGGGATGGATGAGGATGCGGGCAAGGTGCGCCTTACCTTCTATTCGGCCACGCGCCGGGTGCGCATCACCGCCGATGACAGCGGCGCGGTTCTGAAATGCAGCGCCGCCGATATCGCGCGCCCGATGCCGCAGGGGGCCGCCCCCCGCCCGGGCGACACCGCCGGGACGGAGCCATCCGAGGCGCTCAGCCGCATCCGTCTTGATGCGCTGCTGGATGACGCATTGCGCGGCTCATTTCCCGCCAGCGACCCGATTGCGGTCAGTTTCGATTCGCCCGCCCTGACCGGGCGCAGCGCGGATTGATGCATGACGCCGCCCGGTTTGCGACGGGCTGCACCACACAAAAAAACGGCGGCGCGATTGCGCGACGCCTTGGCCAACGCTGCGCCCAACAGAAAGGAAGGACCATGACAGATACGCTTTTCCCGACGCATACCGCCGGGCTTGCCACCCGCCGCAAGGCGTTGACCCCGGATGCGACACAGGCCTTCGAGGCGTTCAGCCGCGCGGTTTTTGCTGATGGCGCATTGGATCAAAAGACCAAGCAACTGATCGCCGTGGCGGTCGCGCATGTTACCCAATGCCCCTATTGCATCAAGGGTCACACCAAGGCTGCGCTGCGCCACAAGGCCAGCGAGGCCGAGATCATGGAGGCGATCTGGGTCGCCGCCGAGATGCGCGCGGGCGGTGCGTTCGCGCATTCGCTGCTGGCGCTGGATGAGATGGAGAAGGCCGAGACCAAAGCGTCCGGGCCGAAAGATCCGGGCTGATCAAGCGCCATTCGCATCCGTATGGTCATGGCGGAAGGATCGGCTAGAGCACGGGGCCGATCGTTGCGATCACGTTGTGCCAGATGCGTTGATACCAGGGCCAGGACAGGACGCGCGCCAGGCTGATCCTCTCGGAGCGGCGGATATAATCCTGTTGGCGCTGAGTGATGGCGCGGGTGGTGGCGCGGTCCTGCAACAGGATGTTGTTTTCATAGTTCAGATCGAAACTGCGCAGATCGAGATTGGATGAGCCGATGAGGCTGACCGCGCCGTCCATCGTCAGGGTCTTGGCATGGAGCAGGCCACCGTGAAATTCATGGATGACACAGCCGGCATCCAGCAACCTGCGGTAATAGCTGCGGCTGGCGGCGGCGACGATCCAGCTGTCATTTACCGCCGGAAAGATCAGGGTGACCGCGACGCCGCGATGCGCGGCACTGCACAGCGCGTCGAGCACCGTCGCGTCAGGCACGAAATAGGGCGTGGACAGGGTCAGCGTGTCTTCGGCACAGGCGATCAGGTTGGCAAAGAGCTGCGGGGTCGCGCCGCGACGCTCGGTCGGGCCGACGCCCATGACCTGCGCCGGAAACCCGCCCGGAACCGGTGCGGGTATGTGGGTGATCGCAAACAGCGTCTCACCGGTGGTCTGCATCCAGTCGCTGGCAAACAGCAACTGGTTCTGTGCCACGACCGGGCCGGTGAAACGCAGCATGATATCGACCCAGGGCGCATATCTGGCCTTGATCCGGAACTCGGGATCGGCGGAATTGCGGCTGCCGCAATAGGTGATCTTGCCGTCGATCACCGTGATCTTGCGATGGTTGCGCAGATCGAGGCGGCTGGTCAGAAGGGTGCGGATCGGGCGGCTGAGCGACAGGGCCACGGCCAGATTGACGCCCGCCTCCTTCATCCTGCGCCACAGGGGCGAGCGGATCAGCGCGCGCGATCCCAGGCCGTCGGCTATCGCGCGGCAGGTCACGCCGCGCTGCGCCGCGCGGATCAGCGCCTCGGCGATGGCGTGGCCGGTATTGTCGTCCAGCCAGATGTAATAGAGGACATGCACATGATCGGTGGCCGCATCCATGTCGGCCACCATTCGCAGGGCGGTCTCATCCCCGTCGGCCATCAGGTCGGCGGAATTGCCATCCACCGCGTGAAACCCGTTGATGGACCCGGCATAGCGAAAGGCGGGGCGATAGATCGGGTCGATCAGCCGGTCGGTGCTGTCTGCATCGCTCATCACATGGGAGGCTGCGGATCTGATCTGGGCGAATACCTCATCGTGGCGGCGGTTCACGGCATGGCCGAGATTGATCTCACCGAACAGGAAATAGATCACGCTGCCGAAATAGGGCACAAGGATCAGCACGATGAACCACGCCAGCCGCACCGGCGGCGACAGGTCATCGCGCAGCAGGATCCGGATCGTGAAGGTCAGAACCATAAGCGCATGAAAGATCAGAAGTATCGACATTCGCTGTCCTCGTGGCCGGTCATCTGCGATGTGACATGGAAGGGGGGCATATGGCAATGTGCACCGCACTGCGCCCGGTTGGGGCGGATGCGATTGATTTGCTGCGTTGCGACGTGGAGCAGGCAGCGGGATTGAGGTATTTTTGCCAAGAAAAAGCATGGCTGCGAAAGGCGGGCGTGCCGATGATGCCAGGGTGAAAGCGGATCAGGGATGGGATGATCAAGGCCCCGGGGTGGGGTGAGGGGGGATGCGATGTGGCTCAGGATTTCGGTTCTGCTGGCGGCACTGGCTGCGGCGACGGGGGCATGGGCGCAGAACGTTGCGCTGATCTATGGCGACCGGGGGCAGGCCCCGTTCTTTCAGGGGCTTTTCGGCGCGCAAACGGATGCGTTTGTCGATGTGCTGACGGATGCAGGGTTTGAGGTGATCGAGCCGGCGGACCGCAGCGCGGACAACTTGCGCCGCGCCGCGCCATGGCCGCGGAAGGCGTTGTCGCCACCAACGGCATGACCCGGCTGCTGATCGAACAGCGGTTGGAGCATGTGGGCGCACAGCCCGGCCCTGTCGATCGGCGGTTTGATCATCAGACCCGCGAGGCGATCCGCTGGTTTCAGGGCACCCGCGATATTCCCGTGACCGGGTATGTCTCAGAGCGCACCATGCTCGAACTGATGGCGGATCAGTGAGGCGCGCTGAAAATCGTGACAAATTGATATGTTAAGCCGCCGGTAACACCTGCTCTGCTAGGTCTGACCCTGGGTGAGTAAAAGGTGGTGGAGATGGGTGCGCAAGGGAATGCGTCACCAGTCATCATCAAAAGAAAGAAAGTCATCGCTGGCGGCGGGCACCATGGTGGTGCCTGGAAGGTCGCTATTGAATAATCCTTTAGCCTTGTGCGCTTTTGCGCCAGTTTCATGTTCCGCCCGCATGAACAGGGGCGGCCTGGGGCGCCGTTCTGACACCTGCAACCGAAGCCTTGGGCGGGTTGCGCCATCCGCTTGGATGCAGGCACAGATTGCGTCATCAACTGCTAACGGAGTGCTAAGACGGGCCCGAGTTATGGGCCGTATTTTATTCAAATCCCCGATGGTGCTGGCCGGTATATCAGAGCCGTCGATACCCGCTCAGGCCCGTTTTTCAACCTGATGGGCCACATCGCCGGGGATCGTCTTCTTGCGGCCGCTTTCGTCATATGTCTCAAGAGTGCGGCGAATTTTACGAAAGGCGGCCATGCGCGCCGCGACCTTGCGAATCCCTTGCAGGGCGCCGTCCAGCAGGGCCTGATTGCGTGCGACCTTGGCCTGCAATCCCCGCAACCCGTCCGGCGCGGCGGCGGGCATGTCATTGAGGGCATCAATCAGGGCCTCCTTCGTGCCCAGAAGCTTGCTGATGGTCTCAAGATCGCCGTCCAGAAGCGCGGCGCGCTCTTTCTCGAGCAGGTCAACCAGACGATTTATCAGAATCTGTGTGGCTTCATGTGTCATTTTTCTTCTCCATCATTGCCTCATAAAATGTGTCGGCCAGACCCAGACCGCCGGTCTTGACCATTTCCTCGGCCAGCGCCTGACGCAGGAACGACGCGAACTGATCTTCGCCGATGCCGCCGCTGAACGAGTTTTCCTGCGCGCCCAGACCGGCAGATTTCAGCATCTCGGCCAGAAAGGATGCCTCCAGCTTTTCGGCGGTGGCACGGGCCGTCAACGCCGCCTTGTGCGGGGCGTGCGGCGTAGGGGTGGGGGGGATTGGTAAAAAATCAGTCACGGGAATACCTCGAATTTATCGAACTCGGATGCATTTGAGCCGAAATCGGTAAAGAACCAGTAACCAACGTCTGTCAGAGTGAAGGAAGTGAGGAATAATTCCTGGAGACCTGGATGAACATGTCATTGCCCACGTCATCGCCCGGGGCGGTTTTGCGCGAAACCGCAGGGGTGCCGGATGGCCGCGCCGCGCCGCAGCGCGGGTCGGGATGCCCCAGCTTCGGGTCGGTGTTCGCGTCGGATTCGGGGACAGGATGCGCGGCTGACAAGGTGCCAGTGTCCCATGATTTGCAGGGCGGCGATGAAGCACCGGACTCAGATATTGCCGGGCTGGCCGATGGGACACAAACAGAGGATGCCGAGGCATTGGAAACGCCGTCGGGCATTGATGATGCGGATATTTCCGATCTGTGGGGTGATCCCGACCAAGAAGGTGATCCCGACCCCGAGGCACTATTTCCGCATTCAGCGGGCATGACGCCGGTGCCTGAGCCGCGCGCGCTGACTCAGGGTTATGATGGGCTGGATGGCCCTGTGGATAAGGCCGGGTCGGATCACAGCGCGCGCCAATCGATCGCGCCCGATGGCGGGCCTCAGTCGGCTGGTGATATGGCGCGGATGCTGCAGGACAACACTCTGCTCGATACAGGAGAAAGCCCGGCCGCCCAGCCCCGCGAATCAGGGTTGCTGGCGACCGGAGGCATTGATGCGACCGAGGGCAGGCGGGCATTGCCGCCCATCGAGGAAATATCATTGCGTGTTTCGCAGACCCGAGATGCGGATCGGCGCGCTGCTCTGATCATGGACGCGGGGGTGTCATCGCCACCCCTGCCCGCCGGTGGGGCCGCCAAGGGCCAACCCAATGCGCACGCCACCGCGCTGTTCGATATACTGCCGCTTGCGGAAGAAACCCTGCCCGGCGAAGCTGAATTTGGTGTTCTATCCGAGCAGAGACCGGGAACGTCACCCGTGGGTGAGTCCAGGGTCTCCCCCCCACAAACATTTATGCGCGCCGACAATGCGCGCCACGTCGCCTTTCAGATTTCCGAGGCCGTTCAACGTGGTGGCGACGGTTCGATAGACCTGCTGCTGAACCCGTCCGAATTGGGCCGCGTGCGTATCACGCTCAGCGCGGGGGAAAATGGGATGATCGTGACAGTGGTTGCCGAACGGGCGGAAACGCTGGAGTTGATGCGCCGTCACAGCGATATGCTGGCGCAGGATTTCAGGGACATGGGCTATGACGGGGCCGAGTTTGCATTCGGTCACGGTGACCCCCAAACCGCCGAGCCAGAGCGCCGCCCGCCTGGTGCAGGCGCAGGCCATGCCGAGACAGAACCGACTTCACCGACAATTGCGCGTCTGGCAATTCTGCCGACGGACCGCATTGATATCAGGCTATAGAAAGGATTTTCATGGAGATCGCTGCCACTCAGGGCGCGGGGCAATCCGGCGCAAAGAACGTGCAAGGTCAGGCGCAGGCCGGCAATGCCGGTGCGACGACGCTCAATTCGGATTTTGAGACATTCCTCAAGATGCTGACCGCCCAAATGCAGAATCAGGACCCTTTGAATCCGGTTGATTCTGCGGATTTCGCCACGCAACTGGCCGCCTTTTCCAGCGTCGAACAGCAGGTTCGCACCAATGACCTGCTCTCTTCGCTTGGGGGCCAGTTGGGGGCGTTGGGCATTGGGCAATTGCTGGGCTGGGTCGGCATGTCGGCGCGGGCACAGATGCCTGTTGCCTTTGACGGCACGCCGGTGTCGCTGACCCTCAAGACCGAAGCGGGCACCGATCTGGCGCGGCTGGTGGTGCGGGATGCGCGCGGCGGGATCGTGCAGGAGCTGAACGTGCCTGCCGAGGGCGGCAGCTTCAGTTGGACCGGCAAGGCCGAAACCGGCACGCCATTGCCCGACGGGCTCTATGATATCGAGGTCCATTCGTTTCGCGGTGAGGCGATGATCGGCAGCAATGTGGCGGAATCACAGGCAAGGATCGTCGAGGCGCGCAACGCGACCAACGGCACGGTTCTGGTCATGGAGAGCGGAGCCGAGATCGACGCCAGCCAGGTGATCGGCCTGCGCAGTGCCGACGCGGGCTGAGCCTGCTTGCGCCGGCCCGGATCATGCCAATACGCCCCGTGGTCTTTGATCGGCGACCTGACCGCGGCGGACGTGGCTGCGGTGACCATGCCCGCCCGGCTGAATCGGCCAGGTTTTGTTGGCCGTGATGCAATCGATCTAACGGCGCTATCGCGAAACGCTTTGGCGGGTCCCGGAGGATGGAAAACGGAGGCCGGGCCGCTGCATGACGACTTCGCGCGGCCCTCAGAGAGTGTTGCGCAGCGGCAACGAATCGTTGCGTTGAATATGCATGCGCAGGTACCCGCGCAACAGGAATGGCGGAAAATTCAAATTAAAACAGTGCTTTACCAATCGTAACCGTGCGGTGGCGCAATGACACCCCATTTATCGGAAAATAGCTGAAAAACGGTTTTGTTTTGTAAGTGCCTATGCGATATTGAAAGCGATATTTGCGAGCACGCAGAGTCCCAATTTTGGTATGGAGTATAGTCATGAAAAAGATCACAACCGTTGCGGCTGCTGCTGCAATCGCGTTTGCCGCTGCGGCCCCTGCCGTTGCACAGGACGCAAATGTAAACGCTGATCCGTTCGTTTCGTCGCAAGGTGGCGCATTTCTGGGCATGGGCACCGCTGGCATGGTCGCTGCAGGTGTTGTTGTGACCATTATTGCAGTTGCTGCAATCGACTCCAGCGACGACACCTGAGACGGTTCTGAACAGTCCCGATCCGGCGCCATTCCGGGCCGCCGCGTGTCAGGGTGTCAGAGCATCGTCGAGAAATTCCAGGGCGGCCCCAGCGGGCCGCCTTTTCTGTGGCGGCAGGTGGCTGCAGATCGCTCAGCGGAGTTGCTGAACCGTGATCGAGCCGTGCATCGGGCCGATCCATTGCACGGATTGCACGATGCGCCCCGCAGGCGTGACCTGATAGCTGTTCTGGAAACGGGTCGTTTGCGAGACGCAGTTCTCTGAAACAGAGGTCACTTTGCTGTCGATCTCACCGCCCACATAGCGCCCGCTGCCGCCGGGGGTGACGGTGCAGGTCGCCTCAAGCGTGATCGTCAGGTTTTCGCCGTCCAGATGGCGATGCCTGCGCTGCGCGGTGCCGGCCTTGCGCCCCGCGATCAGGGACTGCACGGCATCCACATCCACCGACATCAGATCCTGGCCCATACCGCGCGTTGCGGTCAGCATGCCGGCGCGCAGAACGACCGTGCGTCGTGAGGGCGATCCATAGGTTTCATACGCACCGTTGCTGCCAAGCTGTTGCAGCGCGGCCATCGCCCCGGTTTTGGGGATCGAAATGATGATGGCGCGATCCGAGGTGTTGGTCAGAATGGCCGCCGCACTGGCCGCGACCTGCTGTGCCAATTCGTCTTGCGTCGGTGGCGTCGGTTTCCTGGTGAGCGTGGCTTTCAGCATCTTGCCCGCCGTCACGTCGCGGCCCGGCGCGTTGCCGCAGCCGACCAGAACCAGACCTGCCAGACAGAGCGCCGCAGTATGTGCCAGGAATTTCACGCTCATCTCCAGAATTTCCCCCAGGTCTTGGCCATCTGCGGTTTGTGGGTGTCCATGACCCGCTCGTAAAGACGGTCATTGACCTCAAGGCGTGCGCCACCGTCGCGCGACAGCGATTTCAGCACGGTCTTGGATTGCTGCTTGGTCGGTGTGCCCAGGCCCCAGGCCAGGGGGATGGTGATGCGGATGCCCTTGTCGAAGGAGCCTTCGCCGAAGGTGGCCGAGGACACGTCGGTCTTGGTGGCATAGGCGCCCACGCTCCAGCCATTGGCAAAGACCCGGTCCAGCGAAACGGTCGCGCCCCAGTCACCGGCCAGATAGCGCCCGGCATCCACCTGCCCGTGAAAGCCATATCCGATGTCGTAATAGGCCGATAGATGACCGTTGAATTCGGGGATGGTGCCGCCGGTGGTGGTGCGGGTGCGGATGCCGAATTGCTGATCGTAATCGCGCGGCTGGACATAGTTCACCTCGGTGCCAAGGGCGAGGCGGCTGTCGACCGGCTTCCACAGCAGTTCGGCCGAGGCCCCGGCATACATCCGCTCAAGGTAGCCGACAGTCACACGGCTATAGAAATCGCGGCCCGGGCGGCCGAATTTCGACAGGGTCAGATAGTCGATGGTTGGCGTGTCGGTCTGCGAATAGAACGCCACGTTCGAGCGCACGCGCGGCAGGCCCGAGGGGCCGGGCAGGGCGACGCTGTCCAGATCACCCAGCAGTTTCTGCGACACCGACCCGGACGCGACCCAGCCGGGGGCGAAATGATAATCCGCCTTGGCGCGGGCGCCGAAATTGGCGCGCACCGGGTTGTTGGGGTCAAAGACGCTGAAGCGCAGGAACGGGCCGACGCCCCATTCGAACCGCGGATAGGCATCGGGCATCAGGGTGATGTCACCGCCCGTGCCGACCCCGTCCTGAACCGTCGCTGCGGCAAGGATCCCGGTGGCGGGCGCATGTTCCAGACGCTCCAGATCCGAGCGGTTGAAACTGGTCGAGCTGGTCGGCACGCCGTCGACGATAAACGTGATGGTCAGGGTTTCGACCGAGGCGGGCAAGGTCCGGGTCAGCGCGCGCGCGGTCCGGCCCAGGGCCTGCGGGCGCATGTCATAGCGGGTGTTGCGGATCTGGACATGGGCGTGGGTGGCGTCCAGCGACATGCCATGCAGCGCCACGCCTTCGGCCTTGAGGATCTTCGCCACCGAATCGCGCACATTGGCCTTGCGGGCGGTGTCGGTGCTCCATCCCAGATCGGCGGCGCCGGCGGGGCGGACGGCCACGGGCAGCGGCGCGGTTTCCATGCCGCCATCGACGGCGGGTTTGCGGGCATTCACGGTCAGGGTCAGGCTGGCGCCGACCTCATCGCCATAGAGCGAATAGGCGCTCAGGCGCAGGTTCTCGCTGACCTTGTAGCCGACGCCAAAGTTCCAGGGCGATTTGCGATGGATGTTGCCGTCGGTCTGTTCGCGGTCATAATTGTCCGAGGAATATTCAACATTGAAGCTGAGCCGGTCGGTCGCATCGAACGCGAGCCCGCCAAAGGCGGCCACATCGCCACGGAACCAGCGGTCATAGGTGGGAATCCCTCCCTGACCCAGAAGGGTGGTCGGGCGCGTGCCGGTATTGGCGAAACTGGCATAGCTGCCCAGACGGCCCCAGCCGATCCCGCCGCTGAAGCGCAGGCGCGGGGTGATGGATTTGGTGGCGACCAGATATTCGCCGCCATAAAGGCCGGTGCCGATGAAATCCTGCAGGCCGATCGCAACGGCAGGGGTATAGGTGGTTTCATCGAACAGCCGATAGCGGATGTCAAAGCTGCGGTCGTAATAGGTGGTGAAGCCGGGCCCGCCGACGCGCGGCATCAGCCCCCCGATCCCCGAATAGCGGAAACTGGCGCTGAGGCGAGGCAGCACCTGAAAGCTGAGCGTGGTGCGCGTGGTCAGGTTGGTGCCCGAGCCATACATCGAAACGGTGGTCGACAACTGCCCCTCGGGGGCCATTTCCGCCGTGGGCATATCCAGAAGCCCCCCCGGCGTGCCGTAGATGTTGGTCTGGGTGGTGGTCAGATTTGTGGCATCAGAACTCTGGGCGTTGGCCATGATCGGAACGCTGGCCGCGGCAGCCAGCGCCGCAACTGCAACTAAGCGGTGTTTCACCTTGCCATCATCCCCTGCGCTCGATCCACAATGGAAAGAACTTTAGACAAATGCGTCACGGAACAATAGGGCGTCGGCGCGTTTTTTTGGCCCCAGCGGGCGCGGTGTAACTGAAATGCGTCAATGCGGATTGCGTCATCGCCCGGCCCGCGCGGTTCAGCCCAGCAACAGCAATGCCGCCATGCCCGCCGCGCCAAAGACCAGCCCGGCCAGACCCCATGCGATCAGGTCACGGCGACGGCGGCGCGGTGGTGTCACGATGACGGGGGCGGATTGGCGGATCAGCGCCGCCTCGACCATGTCGGGCAGGCGCGGACCGAACCGCGCCAGCACCTGCGCGGTGCGAACCAGACTCTGGATCACCGATTTCGGTCCGATGCTCTGGCGGATGTAATCCTCGACCACGGGGCGTGCGACCTGCCAGATGTTGATCTGCGGGTTGAGCGAACGCGCGACCCCCTCGACCACCACCATCGTGCGTTGCAGCAGGATCAGTTCGGTGCGCGTTTCCATGCCGAACCGCTCGGTCACCTCGAACAGATAGCTCAGCAGCCCGCCCATCGACATCTGGCTGGCATCCATGCCGAAGATCGGCTCGCCCACGGCGCGCAGGGCCCGGGCGAATTCATCGACATCGCGGTCGGCGGGGACATAGCCGGCCTCGAAATGCACCTCGGCGACGCGGCGGTAATCGCGTTTGATGAAGCCATAGAGGATCTCGGCATAGACCCGGCGGGTATATTCGTCGATATGGCCCATGATCCCGAAATCATAGGCGATGATATTTCCGTTCGGCGCGACCTTGAGATTGCCCTGATGCATGTCGGCGTGGAAAAATCCGTCGCGCAGCGCGTGGCTGAGGAACAGATGCAACACCCGGTCGCCCAGCACGGTGCGGTCATGGCCTGCGGCGTCGATCGCCGCGTTATCGCCCAGAGGCACGCCATCGGCCCAGCCCATGGTCATCACCCGCCGCCCCGACAGCGGCCATTTGATCGCGGGCAGTTCAAACCCCGCATCGCCATCGGTATTGGCGGCGAATTCCGACGCCGACGCCGCCTCAAGCCGCAGATCCAACTCGCCCATGACGACGCCCTCGAAATGCGCGATCACATCGGTGGGGCGCAGGCGGCGCGACGACGCAGACAGCAGTTCGATCATGTTGGCGGCAAAATAGAACGCGTCGATATCCACCCGAAAGGCGCGCTCGATTCCCGGCCGCAGCACCTTGATCGCAACGGCCTCGCCGGTGTTGCGCAGCCGCGCCTTGTGGACCTGCGCGATCGAGGCGGCGGCGACCGGCGGGCTGAAATCGTCAAACATCTCTTCGACGGGGCGACCCAGTTGATACGAGATCTCGGTTTTCGCGGCCTTCATGTCAAAGGGGGGCAGTTTGTCCTGCAAGACGCGCAATTGCGTGGCCAGATCCTCGCCCACCAGATCGGGGCGGGTCGACAGGATCTGACCGAACTTGATATAGGCCGGGCCCAGAGCGGTCAGCGCGCGGGTGACGGGCGGCATGGATCTGTCGCCCTTCAGGCCCAGCCATTTGAACGGCCAGGCCAGCGTGCGCAGCCCGGCGCGCACCATCGGGGGCGCATCCATCGCCTGAAGAATCACGCCCATGGCGCCGGTGCGCTCCATGGTGGCGCCGGTGCGGATCAGGCGGATGATGTTGTGGGGGCCGCGCATCGCTCAGATTTTCCAGCCGGAATGCAGGCAGGCGATGCCCATGGACAGGTTGCGATAGGCGGCATTCTCGAACCCCGCCTGTTCGACCATGCCCAGAAAGGTCTTTTGATCCGGGAACTTGCGAATGGATTCCACCAGATACTGATAGCTGTCGCGATCCCCCGCAATCGCCTGCCCAAGCCGCGGAATGATGTTGAAGCTGTAGAGGTCATAGACCTTCTGCATCAGGTCGTTGGGGATCTGGCTGAATTCCAGCACCATCAGGCGGCCGCCGGGACGCAGCACGCGAAACGCCTCGTTCAGGGCCTCTTGCGGGCGGGTGACGTTACGGATGCCAAAGCTGATCGTGTAGACGTCAAACGTGTTGTTCTCGAACGGCAGCGCCATGGCGTCGCCGACCACCCAATCCAGACTGTCGGCCATCTGGCCCGCCTCGGCGCGTTTGCGCCCCTCGATCAGCATCGGTTCGGTCAGGTCCAGCACGGTGGCATGGCCACGCCCGGCGCGTTTGAGAAAGCGAAAGGAAATATCACCCGTGCCCCCGGCCACATCCAGCAGGCGCTGACCGGGGCGCGGGGCCAGCCAATCCATCATCGCATCCTTCCAGATGCGGTGGATGCCAAAGCTCATGGCGTCGTTCATCACGTCATATTTGCTGGCGACGCTGCCGAACACGCCTTGCACGCGCCCGGCCTTTTCGGCCTCGGGGACGGTCTGAAATCCGAAATGGGTGGTCTTGTCGGTCATGGGCCTTGCCTTCGCGTGGTTCAGGCCCTTGTTAAGGGTGCTGGCGCGCGGACACAATGCGGTGTTGTCGACAGGCCCGGTGCGTATGTCCGGGGATCACCATCAATTCATTGCCGTGGCCCGACATGGCGGGATTGCAACGGCAAACGGGCATTCCAAGCGGGCCGTGCAGCGTATATATGCCCAAGGCAACCGCCACCCGAGGAGCCGACATGCCCGAACTGCCCGAGGTCGAAACCGTCCGCGCCGGTCTGGCCCCCGTCATGGAGGGGGTGGTGATTGCAAATGCACAGGTCAACCGCCCCGATCTGCGCTGGCCCTTTCCGGATCGTATGGCCGAGCGCCTGACCGGACAGCGGGTTCTGGCGCTGCGGCGGCGCTCGAAATACCTGTTGGGCGATCTTGCCTCGGGCGAGACCCTGCTGATCCATCTGGGGATGTCGGGGCGGATGATGGTTTCGGGTGATTGCCCGGACCACCGGTTCGCCTCTGGCAAAACGGGCCGGTTCGTGCATGACCACCCCGCCCCGCTCAAGCACGATCATGTGGTGTTCGAGATGGAGAGCGGCGCGCGCATCACCTTCAACGATCCGCGCCGGTTCGGGGCGATGGATCTTTTCCCCACCGCGACGGGTGAGGCGCACGCGCTGCTGGCCAGGCTGGGGCCGGAACCGCTGGGCAACGAGTTTGATGAGGTTTACCTGGCGCAGGCGCTGGCGGGGCGGCGCAGCCCGATCAAATCGGCGCTGCTGGATCAGCGAATCGTGGCCGGGCTGGGCAATATCTATGTCTGCGAGGTGCTGTTTCGCAGCAAAATTGCGCCCAATCGTCGCGTCGATTCCCTGTCGGCGCGCCGAATCGCATCGCTGGTTCCGATCATCCGCGAGGTGTTGAACGATGCCATCCGCGCTGGCGGCTCAAGCCTGCGTGATTATCGCCAAGCCGATGGAGAATTGGGATATTTCCAGCACAGCTTCGACGTTTATGACCGCGAGGGCGCGCCGTGCCGCCGCTCCGGTTGCACCGGCACCATCGCAAGGGTGGTGCAATCGGGGCGCTCCAGCTTTTATTGCCCGCGCTGTCAACGCTAGAAAGATTGGTTGATTGCTTTGGCCACGGTGCTATGAACCCGGTCTGACAGAAACAAGCGAAAGCAGATTTCATGGCCTATGAGACGATCATCGTCGAAGTAGAAAACCACGTCGCCCGCATAACCCTGAACCGCCCCGATGCAATGAATGCCCTCAACGATCAGTTGCTGGGCGAGTTGGTGACGGCGCTTGAGGATGCACAGGCGAATGACAAGGTGCGCTGCATCGTGTTGACCGGGTCCGAAAAGGCCTTTGCCGCCGGGGCCGACATCAAGATGATGAGCGAGAAAACCTTTGTCGAGGTTTTTTCAGGCGATCTATTCGGCGGCGAGGCCGATGCCATCATGCGCATCCGCAAGCCGATCATCGCCGCCGTGTCGGGCTATGCCCTCGGCGGCGGGTGTGAACTGGCGATGATGTGCGATTTCATCATTGCCTCCGACACCGCGAAATTCGGCCAGCCCGAGATCAATCTGGGCGTGATGGCCGGCCTTGGCGGATCACAGCGCCTGACGCGGTTCGTGGGCAAGTCCAAGGCGATGGACATGAACCTTACCGGGCGATTCATGGACGCCGACGAGGCCGAGAAATCCGGTCTGGTCAGCCGCGTCGTGCCGGTCAAGAAGCTGTTGGAAGAGGCCAACAATGCGGCCCAGAAGATCGCCGAAAAGTCGATGATCACGGCGATGGCGGTCAAGGAGGCGGTGAACCGCTCCTATGAAATGACCCTGCGCGAGGGGCTCCTGTTCGAGCGGCGCGTGTTCCATTCGCTGTTCGCCACCGAAGACCAGAAAGAGGGCATGGCCGCCTTCATGGAAAAACGTCAGGCCCAGTTCCGCGACAAGTAAGGCCGCGACAGCAAAAGGGGGCAGGGCCGGATCAACTGGCCCGCCGCAAGACCGACAGGCGCCTGTCCGCTACGCAGCGGCGCGCTGCACGGTGGGGCGCGTTTTGCCGCGCAATCGCGGGAAACAGGCGCAGCGTCTCGTCCATGGTGGCGGGCGCGCGCACCGCGTCATCGCCGGTTTCGGGCAGATAGCTTTCGCTGGGCAGGCCATCGGCGATGATGATCTCATGGCGATCAAACAGCAGGTGGATATATGTCACCTCATCCGCCCGGCGGTCGCGCCGGATGCTGGCGTCATTGATCAGTTTCTTGACCGGCACCAGGATTTCCGCCTCACCAAAGAAATACTCGGCCCGCCAGTCGGTGATCAGCACACGATGCTGGGGCGACAATGCGATGTCGCGGCAGGGCTGGCCGGGGCCAAGCGCGTCCTTGGCCACAAGGATGGGGCGGAAATCGGGATTCCTGGCCAGCGCCGCGCGCGGCAGATAGCTGCGCCCGATCCAGCGGATCGGTTGCGCGCCGTGATCCAGCGTCTGCACCGGGTCGCCCACCGCCAGATCCTCGATCAGGACCGGCCCGCCGGGCGTTTCAATCCATGCACCGGGCGTGAAGCAGGGCGGCGTGGCCAGCGTGGTATAGCGGTGCGACGGGCCTTCGCGCGTGGCGATCACCTCAAGCGGGACATCGCGCGGCGGAAAGCCCCCGACGCCGCCGACAAAGGCCAGCCCCTCGACCGTGGCATAGGATGCGCCGCCGCCGCCTTCGTTGATGTTGAACCCCAGCACCGTATAGGTGTTGCCGTCCGGGTCCCGCAGGGTCATCTGATATTCGGCCTCGACGACTGAATTGTTGGTATAGGCGGTGCCGTCGAAATTCTGGTTGCCGTCCAGTCTCTGACTGCTGTCGGAATCATCGAAATTCGGGTCGCTGTCAAAGACATCCATCGCCTCCCAGGCGCCCGAATTGAGGGTGATGAACCGCCCCGCCATATGGCTGCCGTCGCCTTGGGTGATTCCCGAAAGCTGCCCGCCCCCGGATATCGAAATCTGGGATTCGCCCAGGGCGTAAATCGTGTAGGTCGGCATGGGTTTGCCCTTTTGTCTGAAAACAACCGGATGGTTAACCGGCGTTATACCGGTTCCGGGCGGTCGGAATTGAGGGAAAATTGCGGCCTTCCTGTGCCCCGGCCTGTTGCGGCTTGCGTTTTTTGGCGTGGGCGGCTAAGGACGGCGCCATATGTGCGCGTGCTGCCCGCTCAGGCAAGAATCACTCCGAGAGATCGGAACCCCGGTCGGGGGCTGTCACGCGTATCACAACAG
>CAKSUL010000044.1 GCA_934501475.1 uncultured Roseovarius sp.
GTAGTCGCGCGAAAGGAGCAGGAATACTTTTTGAAAGAGCTGCGGGGAGATTCACGGAATCCGCCGAGTATTTCAGAAAGCTCATTTTCACTTGCGCAAGTGAAAACTGGCGGGATGCGTCTGATTGGGCGGGTAAGATGCGCAACAACGCGCGAGATAATTCCACAGATATGCATACCCATGTCCTCGATTACTCGTATTGGTTGGACGATTACTGCGACTGAACAAATAAAATTCGAGCCGGTGATCGTACTTCAAATCTGAGCATCAGATCTGCTTTTGCTAGGTATTGCTGACATCACTCACACAATATTCGTTACAGGGGCCTTGGTTCAATGCAAAACGCCCGCGTCAGCGCGCGGGCGTGTGCATCTTGTCGCGATGTCGTGCTCAGCCGTAGACTGATTCCTTGCCGAAATGCTTGGTCAGCATGTAATAGACCACCGCGCGATACTTGTTGCGCTCCGAACGGCCATAGGTCTCAAGCACCTTGTTGATCGCCTCCATCAGGGCGGGCGTATCATCAAGGCCCAGTTTCTTGATCAGAAAGTTTTCCTTGACCGTTTCCAGCTCGGCCGGTTGCGATCCCGCGACGGTCGAGGCATCCGCATTGTAGATCGCCGGGCCACAACCGATTGTGACCTTGGTCAGCAGGTCCATGTCCGGCTGCATGCCGCATTTGTTGCGCAGATCGTCTGCGTATTGCGCGATCAGATCGTCACGTTTGCCCATTACTCTTACTCCCGTTTGGCGGGGCCTGCCCGCTTTTATATATCAGAACCCCACCGGGCTCAGCCCGAAACTTACCGATTTGGGTGCGTTTGACAAAGAGAAAAACCCGCCGGTTTTCCCCGCCAGGGACGAAACGGGACGTCTTGCCGCATGAAACCGCCGAAAACCGGCCCGGCCTGTGCAAATGCGACAGGCCGGGCGCGGTCTCAGTAGCGGTAATGCTCGGGCTTGAACGGGCCGTCCGGGCTGACCCCGATATAGGCCGCCTGCGCCGCGTCGAGCCGGGTCAGTTTCACGCCGATCCGGTCCAGATGCAGGCGCGCGACCTTTTCATCCAGATGCTTGGGCAGGATATAGACGTCATTCTTGTACGCGTCGCCCTTGGTCCACAGTTCGATCTGGGCCAGAACCTGATTGGTAAAGGATGCCGACATCACGAAGGACGGGTGCCCCGTCGCATTGCCAAGGTTCAGCAAACGGCCCTCGGACAGCAGGATCAGGCGATTGCCCGAAGGCATCTCGATCATGTCCACCTGTTCCTTGATGTTGGTCCACTTGTGGTTCTTGAGGGCGGCGACCTGAATTTCATTGTCGAAATGGCCGATATTGCCGACGATCGCCATATCCTTCATCTCGCGCATATGCTCGATGCGGATCACGTCCTTGTTGCCGGTGGTGGTGATGAAGATATCCGCCGTGGACACGACATCCTCCAGCAGGACCACCTCGAAGCCGTCCATCGCCGCCTGAAGCGCGCAAATGGGATCGACCTCGGTCACCTTGACGCGTGCCCCGGCGCCGCTCAGGCTGGCGGCGCTGCCCTTGCCGACATCGCCGTAGCCCATGACGACGGCGACCTTGCCGGCCATCATCGTGTCGGTCGCGCGCCGGATGCCATCGACCAGCGATTCCTTGCAGCCGTATTTGTTGTCGAATTTCGACTTGGTCACGCTGTCATTGACGTTGATCGCGGGAAACGGCAGTTGCCCCTGCTTGACCAGTTCATAAAGGCGATGCACGCCCGTGGTGGTCTCTTCCGAGACGCCCTTGATCGCATCACGCTGCTTGGTGAACCAGCCGGGGCTGGCGGCCAGGCGTTTCCTGATCTGGGCAAACAGCGCCACCTCTTCGTCGCTGGTCGGGGTCTCGATCAGGGCGGTCTCGCCGTTCTCAACCCGCGCCCCGATCAGGATATACATCGTGGCATCGCCGCCATCATCCAGGATCATGTTGCAGGTGCCTTCCTCGAACATGAAGATCCGGTCGGCGTAATCCCAATATTCCTCCAGCGTCTCACCCTTGATGGCAAAAACCGGCGTGCCGCTCTCGGCAATCGCCGCCGCCGCGTGGTCCTGCGTGGAAAAGATGTTGCACGACGCCCAGCGCACATCGGCACCCAGCACGACCAGCGTTTCGATCAGGACCGCGGTCTGGATGGTCATGTGCAGGCTGCCGGCAATGCGCGCCCCCGTCAGCGGCTTGCTCTCGCCATATTCCGCACGCAGCGCCATCAGGCCCGGCATTTCGGTCTCGGCAATATCCATTTCCTTGCGCCCGAACGCGGCCAGATTGATGTCCTTTACGATGTAGTCCTTTGCCATCTCGCTGGCTCCTTGAATAATTCGGTTGCGCTGGCAGATAGCACCACAGCCCCCGCGCGGCAAATGCCGATTGCATCGGGCGCTTTACATTTGCGCGCCGACCCGACTACCAAAGGCGCTGCACGCACAGCAATAGGACGGCCCCATGCCCAAACCCCGCGCCTGGCAAAAGATGCTCTCGGGCCGCAGACTCGACCTGCTGGATCCGACCCCGGTTGATATCGAGATCGAGGACATCGCCCATGGTCTCAGTTTCGTGGCGCGCTGGAACGGGCAGACGATCGGTGATTTCGCCTACTCGGTCGCCGAACATTCGCTGCTGGTAGAGCGCCTGTTCACCAGGCTGGCCCCCAGGGCCCCGGCAAGATGGCAATTGGCCGCCCTGCTGCACGACGCGCCGGAATATGTGATCGGAGACATGATCTCACCGGTCAAGGCCGCCGTCGGCCCCGGCTATGACGATCTGGATCAACGTCTCAGCGCCGCCATCCACATTCGTTTCGGCCTGCCCGCATCCCTGCCCGCGCCGGTGAAGAAGCAGATCAAGAAAGCGGACAAGATCAGCGCTTGGATGGAGGCCACCCGCATCGCCGGCTTCACCCTGGCCGAGGCCGACCGCTTTTTCGGCAAACCCGATCCGGATATCATCGCCGGGCTTGACATCGCGTTGCGCCCGCCCGCCCAGGTGCGCGCCGATTACACCGCGCGCCACAGCACCCTGCTGACAGGGGTGTAACGCGGATCAGCGTTTCTTCTTCTTTGCAAAAATACTCAGGACTCCACCGCGTTGCAGATCAGCGCGGCGATCGTTTGGCCAGAATCCGCTGCAAGGTGCGCCTGTGCATGCTCAACCGCCGCGCCGTCTCTGAGACATTGCGGTCACATAACTCGTAAACCCGCTGGATGTGCTCCCAGCGCACGCGGTCCGCGCTCATCGGGTTTTCGGGCGGCGGCGGCAGTTCATCCCCCCTCGCCAACAAGGCGTTGGTGATGTCGGTCGCATCGGCGGGTTTTGACAGATAATCCACCGCGCCGATCTTGACCGCGGCCACCGCCGTGGCAATCGCGCCATATCCGGTCAGCACCACGACCCGGCTGTCGGGGCGTTTTTCACGGATCACCTCGACCACATCCAGGCCGTTGCCATCGCCCAGCCGCAGGTCACACACCGCATATGCGGGCGGACGGGCCGTGGCTATGGCGCGCCCGGCAGCAACGGAATCGGCGGTTTCCACGTCAAAACCACGCTTTTCCATGGCCTTGGCCAGTCGGCGCAGAAACGGTTCGTCATCGTCCAGCAAAAGCAGCGACTTGTCTTCGCCAAGGTCGTCCGGGCTATCGGGCATGCAGAAATTTCCAGTTCATCGAGAGTATTGATGAATCTTCTATCCTGCACGCCGGGCTGCGTCAAACTGTCCCGCTGCGCGCCCCGCTCTGGCCCCGATTGACCGCCCGCTCAGCTGGCATCGACAAAGCACTGCACCGCATCGGCCAGTTGCTCACCGGTCAGTTCGCGGCGGAAAAACTCGACAAAGCCATGTTCGGGCAGCGTGAGATATGTGAAGGTGGAATGATCGACCAGGTAATAGTCTTCTGCCCCCTCCTCGGTCTCCTGTTTCTTGAAATAGGTGCGATAGGCCTGGCTTGCCGCCTTGACCTGTTCAAGGCTGCCGGTCAGGCCCACCATCCGGGGATGCAGGAAATGGGTGAAATCGGCCAGCGCCTCGGGGGTGTCGCGTTCGGGATCGACCGAGATGAAGACCGGCTTCACGATCGTGCCGCGCTCTTCCAGGATGGTGACCGCCTCGGCGTTGCGCGCGCTGTCCAGCGGGCAGACATCGGGGCAGAACGTATAGCCGAAATAGATCAGCGTCGGCTTGTCGATCACCTCTTCGCTGGTCACAGTGGCCCCGGTCTCATCGACCAGCGTAAACGGCCCGCCGATCTGCGAGACCCCCCCGGCAACCGCGCTGGCGCGGCATTGGGCAAACCGGTCATCCGATCCGCCCCCCATGGTCATGAAAAAGAGGCCGCCGATCAGCGCCAGAACGGCAAATGTCGCGACGATGGCTAAATTCCGGGTCATGGGATATTCCTTGAAGGCTTGCTTTGTGTGTTGTCTCTGTCACATCTAGCAGGGCGGCGACAACATGCAACGGGGCGAAAAAGCGCAGATGACGGAAATTTCATCGCAGGTGTTCACCTCCCGTCATGACAGCCACTGGATCCGGCTGCGCACCTTGATCGTGCTGCGCTGGTGGGCGGCTCTGGGGCAGGTTTCGGCACTGATCCTGGCGCATCAGATCTATGATCTCAGCCTGGAGATCGGCCTGTGCTACATGGTGATCGGCGCATCGGTCCTGTCCAACCTGATCGCCACCTTCATCTTTCCCAAGACCAAGCGCCTGACCGGCACCGAAACCCTGCTGGTCGTGCTGTTCGATCTGCTGCAACTGGGGTTGCTTCTGTATCTGACCGGCGGGCTGAACAACCCGTTTTCGCTGTTGATCATAGGGCCGGTGATTGTCTCGGCGTCGTCGCTTTCGACCCGCTCGACCGTGGTTCTGGGTCTGATCGCGATCATGATCGTGCTGCTCTTGACCTTTTTTCATCTGCCGCTGCGCACCGAGCAGGGATCCATCCTGCGCATGTCGGACATGTTTCTTTACGGCAGTTGCATCGCGATCATCATCGCCATCGTGTTCCTCGGCGTCTATTCACGCTGGATCGTCTCCGAGATCCGCGGCATGTCCGATGCCTTGCAGGCCACGCAGATGGCACTGGCGCGCGAACAGAAACTGACCGATCTGGGCGGTGTCGTCGCCGCCGCCGCGCATGAATTGGGCACCCCTCTGGCGACGATCAAGCTGACCAGTTCGGAGCTGGCCGACGACCTTCCCGAAGGCTCCGAGCAGCGCGAAGATGCGTTGCTGATCCGCCAGCAGGCGGACCGGTGCCGCGATATCCTGCGCTCGATGGGGCGGGCGGGCAAGGACGATCTGCACATGCGCAGCGCCCCCCTGACCGCCCTGATCGACGAGGCCGCCGAACCGCATCTTGATCGCGGCAAGGTGGTGTTGTTCGATCACGGTGTCGGATCGGGCCCGGTGCATACCCAGCCCACTATCCTGCGCCGCCCCGAGGTGATCCACGGCTTGCGCAACCTGATCCAGAATGCGGTCGATTTTGCCCGCGAAACCGTCTGGATCGAAACCAGCTGGAGCGATCAGGCCATCACCGTGCGCATCATGGATGACGGGCGCGGCTATCCGGCACATCTGATCGGCCGGATCGGTGATCCGTTCATCCGCCGCCCCAAGGGCGCACCCGGCGATCCACGCCGTCCGGGATATGAGGGGATGGGGCTGGGCCTGTTCATCGCCAAGACGCTGCTGGAACGCTCGGGCGCCGATCTCAGTTTCGCCAACGGCTCGGACTCGTTTCGCCATGACGCGACCCACGCCAATCGCACCGGCGCATTCGTCGAAGTGACCTGGCCGCGCAGCGCCCTTGTCTCGCAGGGCGAAACCAGCGGACAGAATCAGCCATTCCGCATCTGAAGCCACAGTATTTCTGCAAATGATCTGTAAAATCCAGGCGCCTTAACCCCGTCTTAACCCTCAGTGCCTCTAGATAAGGCAGGGATGCTCAGAGGTCCGGGGACAGTGACAATGGCAGAAGATACGATCATGTGGATCGGCGCGGGGGTTCTGGCGCTGCTGATTTCGGGCGCGCTGCTGTGGCTGATCGGGCTGACCTTGCCCGCCACACCGGGACCGGGGGCTGATGCGCCCTTGCTGCATAAACAGGACGTCACATTCTGGTTCAGGGATGAGATCCTTCTGGATCATGATGCCGGCGCGGGGCTGAATACCGCGATCCCGACCGATTGGGCGGGGCTGTGCGATTGGCTGAACCACCGTTTTGGCCCCCTGCCCGCCATGCTGATCGACACCGACCTGCCCGACCGGGGAGAACATGTCTTTCACGCCACCGGCCCGACGGATGCGGCCCGTCTTGTGGTGACGCGGGACCGGGATCTGCTGCGCGTGGTTCTCAGCGATCCCGATACGGAACAGTTTGGCCCGGCGCAGCGCCATGCGCTGATTGCCGCAGGCGAACGCCTGCGCGACACCAGCGGTGCGCTGGAACGCGCGCCCTATCCGATCTGGAAAACCGGCGATGACGGCGCGCTGATCTGGCAGAACAGCGCCAGCGCGGCCGCTTGGGCCGATGGCCAACCGCCGAAAATTGAGCCTGCAGAACATGAGGATACATCGCCAAATCGCATCGCGCGTGAGGATCCCGATACCGGCACCACCACCTGGTATGAGGTCCGCTCGATCCCGGCAAACGGGGCCATGCTGCACCATGCCAGCGACATCTCCAAGGTGATCCGCGCCGAAACCGCGCAGCGCGAATTTGTCCAGACCCTGACCAAGACCTTTGCCCATCTCACCGTCGGACTGGCCGTCTTTGACAGCAATCGGCAGTTGGCCCTGTTCAACCCGGCGCTGGTCGATCTGACCTCGCTTCCGGTTGAATTTCTGAGTGTGCGGCCCGATTTGATGGGGTTTTTCGACAAGCTGCGCGACCGGCAGGTCATGCCCGAGCCGCGCAGTTATGCATCTTGGCGCGCCCAGATCAATGAAATGATCACGGCGGCGCGCGGTGGCCATTATCAGGAAACATGGTCCCTGCCGACGGATGTGACCTATCGCGTCACCGGACGCCCCCATCCCGACGGCGCCGTCGCCTTTTTCTTCGAGGATATCTCGGCCGAAATCATGCTGGCGCGTCGGTTCCGGTCGCAGCTCGATCTGCGGCAATCCGCGCTGGATCGCCTTCCCGAAGCGGTGATAGCCATCGGGCCGAACAACGTGCTGTCGTTCTGCAATTCGGCCTGCACCCAGATTCTGGGGATTGATCCCGATACCAGCTTTGCCGATATGTCGGTCGCCGATCTGCTGGCCGCCTGCAACGCCGTGCTGCCAGGCAAGACGTTCTGGGACAGTGTCGAACTCAGCCTGCAACAGCGCGCCGCGACCGGGTCACTGCATAAATCCGCGGTCATGGACAACGGGGCCATGCTGGACTGTCATATCGAACCCCTGGGCGGCGGCGCACGGATGCTCCGGCTGCATATAAATGCCCGTTTACCGCATCAAAAGCAGCAGGTTACGCAACCGACGCCGACCAAGGCCTGAACCGCCTTGCAGGGGCTGACCCCTGGTGTAGTGTTGCGCCATGCAGACCCGCACGATCCGACTTTCCTCGCCCGAGGCAACCTGCCAATGGGCCGCAGCACTTGCCCCCCGCCTGCGGGCGGGCGACGTCATTCTGCTGTCGGGTGATGTGGGGGCCGGCAAGACCCATTTCGCGCGCTGCCTGATCCAGTCACAACTGACCACGCCCGAGGATGTGCCATCGCCCACCTTCACGTTGGTGCAGACCTATCCCACACCACAGGCCGAAATCTGGCATGCCGATCTCTATCGGTTGAGCGATGTCAACGAGGTCTTCGAACTGGGCCTGACCGAGGCGTTTTCAGACGCGATCTGCCTGATAGAATGGCCCGACCGGCTGGGTGATCTGGCCCCGAACTCCGCCCTTTCCCTATCCCTGGCGCCCGGACCGGATGACGATGCCCGCATCATGCAGATCCGTTGGCAAGACGCCGGCTGGACCGACAAACTGAAAGGGCTTGCCGTTGACTGACCGTCTGAAACTTGCGCGCGCATTTCTGGATAGGACCGAATGGGCCGACGCCGAGGTGACCCCTCTGGCCGGGGATGCCTCGAACCGGCGCTATGATCGGCTGCGCGACCACGCATCCGGCGAAACCGCCGTTTTGATGGACGCGCCCCCGGCCCGAGGCGAGGATATCGGCCCCTTTGTCACGATCGCGACCTATCTGACCCAACTCGGGCTGAGCGCACCGCACATTTTCGTGCAAGACCGCGAAAACGGGTTTCTTCTGATCGAAGACCTTGGCGATGCCCTGTTCGCCCGCGTCATTCCCGATGCGCCCGATCTTGAACAAAAGCTCTATGAGACCGCAACCGATGTGCTGATCGAACTGCACCGGCACGCGCCGCCATCCGGCCTGCCCGTCTATACGCCTGACATCATGGCCGATATGGCCAGCCTTGTGTTCGATTGGTATTGCCCCGCGCTGACCGGGCCTGACCCGGCGGCGCGTGCGGCCAATCATGCCGCGTTTCGCGCCGCATTGCCGCGGAATCACGATGTGCTGATCCAGCGCGATTATCACGCGGAAAACCTGCTTTGGTTGCCGCAACGCGATGGTGTCGCGCGGGTCGGTCTGCTGGATTTTCAAGACGCCATGTGCGGGCATCGCGCCTATGACCTGGTGTCGCTGTTGCAAGATGCCCGCCGTGACGTGCCCGCCGAAATCGAAACCGCGATGATCGCGCGCTATGTCGCCGCCACAGCTCAGGATCGCGCCGAATTCGACGCCGCCTATCACCTGTTGGGCGCACAGCGAAACCTGCGGATATTGGGGGTGTTTGCCCGGCTTTGCCTGCGCGACGGCAAGGCCCATTATGTCGATCTGATCCCGCGCGTCTGGGGCTATCTGCAAACCGATCTGGCGCATCCCGCCCTTGCCAAAATCGCGTCGATCCTGCGCCCTGCCCTGCCAGAACCCGGCCCAGACGCCCTGAACATGTTGAAATCGAAATGCGCAACGCTCCAACCTCGCTGATGCTGTTCGCGGCCGGTTTTGGCACGCGGATGGGCGCGCTGACCGCGGATCGCCCCAAACCCCTGATCGAGGTCGCGGGCAAGACGTTGCTGGACCATGCCTTGAAGATCGCCCATGACGGACCGCCACAGCGGATCGTGGTAAACACCCATTACCTTGGGGATCAGATCATTGATCACCTTGCCGGGACGGATGTGCTGATCTCGCCTGAGACGCCACAGATCCTCGAGACCGGCGGCGGCTTGCGCGCGGCCCTGCCCTTGTTGGGCGAAGGGGCAGTTTTCACGATGAATAGTGACGCAATCTGGGCCGGGCCGAACCCGCTGACCCAACTGGCACATGCCTGGGTGCCCGAGCGGATGGATGCTCTGTTGATGTGCATTCCGCCAGAAAACGCGCGGGGTCATTCGGGGCCCGGTGATTTTCTGATCGGTGCGGACGGGCGCGCCTGCCGTGGGCCCGGCCTGATCTATTCGGGGGCACAGATCATCAAGACCGATCTGCTGGGCACGATCCCCGACGCGGCGTTTTCGCTGAACCTGTTGTGGGATGCCATGCTGCGGGAGAGTCGCCTGCACGCCATCGCCTATGACGGAAATTGGTGTGACGTCGGGCACCCCGAGGGTATCGCAATGGCGCAGGACATGCTGGGATGGGATCATGTTTGACCCCGTTTCAAAACCCCGCGTCTTTGGCCTGCCGCCTGGCGTTGATTTCCCCGCCGCCCTGGTTCAGGGCCTGTGCAGCAGGATGCAAGGGCACCCGCCCGAGGATATGGCGCGGGTCCAACTGATCGTGAACACCCGCCGGATGGCGCGGCGCATCCGCACGCTGTTCGATCAAGGGCCCGCCATGTTGCTGCCGCGCATCGGGCTGGTCACCGATCTGGGCGAGCATTGGGATATGGCGCATATTCCGCCCGCCGTGCCGCCATTGCGCCGACGCCTTGAGCTGATTCAGCTGATTTCGTCCCTGTTGGATCAACAACCCGATCTCGCGCCGCGCGCCTCGCTATATGATCTGGCTGACAGCCTGGCGGCGCTGATGGATGAAATGCATGGCGAAGGCGTATCCCCCGATGTGATCGACCGGCTGGATATTTCCGATCAGTCCGGCCATTGGGAACGCATCCGCGCCTTCCTCGGGATTGTGCGTCATTTCAGTGCCGAAACCGCCCAACCCGGCCTTGAAACGCGCCAGCGCCGGGTGATCGAACATCTGATTGCGCGCTGGCAGACCTGCCCGCCTGAACATCCGGTTATCCTGGCCGGATCGACCGGATCACGAGGCGCGACACAGATGTTGATGCAGGCGATTGCACGGCTGCCGCAAGGGGCGATCGTGCTGCCTGGCTATGATTTCGACATGCCCGATCCGGTCTGGTCGGCGCTGGACGACGCGCTGAGTTCCGAAGACCATCCGCAATACCGCTTTCACATCTTTGGCAGGGCGCTGGGTCTTGGCCCGCGCGACATCGCGCGCTGGCACGATACCGCACCGGCCAATCCGGCCCGAAACAAGGTGATCTCATTGGCGTTGCGCCCTGCCCCGATCACCGATCAGTGGCGTCAGGATGGCCCTGATCTGGCCGGAATAGACACTGCAATGCAGGATGTGACCCTGGTCGAGGCGCCATCCCTGCGCAGCGAAGCACTGTGCATCGCCATGCGTCTGCGCGAAGCGGCCGAAACCGGCCAGACCGCCGCGCTGATCACACCGGATCGCAATCTGACGCGCCAGGTGGCGGCGGCGCTGGATCGTTGGGACATCCTGCCCGATGACAGCGCCGGGATGCCGCTTCAGTTGTCGCCGCCGGGGCGGTTCTTGCGCCATGTGGCCGATCTGATGCGCAGCCGCCTGACCGCCGAGGCGCTTTTGACGATCTTGAAACATCCGATCACCCATACCGGTGCCGGGCGGGGATCGCATCTGCGCCTGACGCGCGAATTTGAACTGCATCTGCGCCGCAATGGCCCCCCTTATCCGGGTGCTGCGGATATTCTGGCCTGGGCGCAGGCGCAGCGCGAAGACATGGCCAGGCCCTGGGCCGATTGGCTATGCCGTTGTTTTGTCGGCCAGAATGATTACGACGCGCGCGCGCTGTCTGATCGGGTCGCGGCGCATGTCGCGCTGGCCGAGGCCATCGCGCGGGGCAGCAAAGATGCGGGCGACTCGACGCTGTGGACCAAGGAGGCCGGGATCAGCGCGCGCAAGGCCGTCGATGAATTGCTGCGCGAGTCGTCCTCGGGCGGGAAGATGAGCGCGCCGGATTATGCGAGCCTTTTCAATGCGATCCTGTCGCGCGGCGATGTGCGCAGTGCGCTTGAACCCCGTACCGGCATATTGATCTGGGGCACGCTGGAGGCGCGCGTTCAAGGGGCGGATCTGTTGATCCTGGCCGGGCTGAACGAAGGAAGCTGGCCCGAATCACCCAATCCTGATCCCTGGCTGAACCGGTCGCTGCGCCATCAGGCCGGGCTGTTGCTGCCTGAGCGGCGGATCGGGCTGTCGGCGCATGATTTTCAACAGGCGGTGTCCGCGCCTGAGGTCTGGATCACCCGCTCGATCCGCTCTGCCGAGTCCGAGACCGTGACGTCGCGCTGGCTGAACCGGTTGCAGAACCTGCTGTCGGGCCTGCCCGAGCAGGGCGGGAAGGCCGCACTCGACGCGATGCGCGCGCGCGGCGATGCGTGGCTGCAAAAGACCGTGCAACTGGAGAGCCCGGTCGCCATCCCGCCCGCGCCGCGCCCGTCCCCCTGCCCGCCCGCAACGGCGCGCCCGACCCGCCTGTCGGTGACCGAGATCAAGCGCCTGATCCGCGACCCCTATGCGATTTATGCCAAGCATGTGCTGCGCCTGCGCCCCCTCAACCCGCTGATGCAGGTGCCCGATGCGCTGTTGCGAGGGATCGTTCTGCATGACGTTCTGGAAGGGTTCATCCGCACCACGCTTGAGGATGAAACCCGCCTGACCAAGCCCGCTCTGATGGGCATAACAGAGACTGTTCTTGCCGAAAACGTCCCCTGGGCCGAGGCGCGCGCGATGTGGCTTGCCCGGCTTGAGCGGGTCTCGGACTGGTTCATCGAGGGCGAAAAGGCGCGGCGCGCCATCGCCACGCCGACCGAACTCGAGGCGCGCGGAAAGGCCGAGATATCCGCGCTCAACTTTACCCTCGTCGCCAATGCCGACCGGATCGACATGGATCGCGCCGGAAACCTGCATATCTTCGACTACAAGACCGGCGCACCGCCCTCAAAGGACGAGCAGGCTTATTTCGACAAGCAATTGCTGCTGGAGGCCGCAATCGCCGAGCAAAGCGGGTTCGGCAAGCTGGCGCCGGCCAAGGTGGCAAGCGCGGTTTACATCGGGCTGGGCAGTGGCGGGCGCGAGGTGGCAGCACCCCTGGATGAGGAACCCCCGGCGCAGGTCTGGGCCGAATTCTCCGAGCTGATCGCGGCCTATTCAGACCCTGACATGGGCTATTGCGCCCGGCGCGCCATGCAGCGCAAGGCCGATGAAGGCGATTACGATCAATTGGCGCGGTTCGGGGAATGGGACATCACCGATGCACCCGAAAAGACCGAGGTGGGCCGATGAAGCGCGATGATGCCACCCTGCGCCAGATCGAGGCGGCGCGCCCGGATCTTTCGACATGGCTGTCGGCCAATGCCGGTTCGGGCAAGACCCGCGTTCTGACCGACCGCGTCGCACGGTTGCTGCTGGATCATGTCAATCCCCAGCATATCCTGTGCCTGACCTATACCAAGGCCGCCGCAAGCGAGATGCAGAACCGCCTGTTTCAGCGCCTGGGCGCCTGGGCGATGCTGGATGATGCGGGGCTGATCGCCGAATTGCAGACCCTGGGCCTGGGCGGGCCCTTCGATCAGGACGCGCTGCGCAATGCGCGGCGGCTGTTCGCCCGCGCGATCGAGACGCCAGGGGGCCTGAAGATCCAGACGATCCACTCATTCTGTGCGGGTCTGTTGCGGCGCTTTCCGCTTGAGGCCGGGGTCAGCCCGCAATTCACCGAGATGGAGGATCGCACCGCCGCCCTGTTGCGCGCCGAGATTGTCGAGGAGATCGCCGCAGGCCCCGACAGCGCCGCGCTCTATGATGTGGCGCGGCACTATTCGGGCGAGACATTCGACACTCTGACAGCCGAAATCGTCCGCCATCAAAGCGTGTTCCCTGCCGTTGCCGATGACCGAGCGATTGCGCGGGCACTGGACATATCGCCCGATATCACGGCCGCCACCATCCAGGCCGCGGTTTTCACCGGGGACGAACAGGCGTTGCTGGACCGGATGATCCCGGCAATGCGCGCCGGAAGTGCGACCGATATCCGCAGCGCCGAGCACCTTGCCACGCTTGGCCCGCTGGACATCACCGCGCTGCCAAAGCTGTTCGATCTGTTTCTGACCGGCGCCAAGACCAAATCGCCGTTTTCCGCCAAGACAGGGACGTTCCCGACCAAAAAGGCCCAGGGGCCGCTGGCCGATATCATGCCCCGGATCGACGCCTGGATGCAGCGTGTGGAGGCCATCCGCGAGACCAGTCTTGCCCATGACACGCTGATGAAAACCCGCGCCCTGCATCGTTTTGCACGGTTGTTTCTGAAAAAATACAACACGGCCAAGCAGTTGCGCGGCTGGCTGGATTTCGACGATCTGATCCTGCGCGCCCGCACGCTGTTGACCCGCGCCGATGTGGCCGCCTGGGTGCTGTTCCGGCTGGACGGGGGCATAGATCACATTCTGGTGGATGAAGCGCAAGACACCAGCCCCGTGCAATGGCAGGTGATCGAGCGTCTGGCACAGGAATTCACCAGCGGCATCGGTGCGCGCAGCGATGTGTTGCGCACGATCTTTGTCGTGGGCGACAAGAAACAGTCGATCTATTCCTTTCAGGGCGCGGATCCGCGTGAATTCGACCGGATGCAAAGCGAATTCGCGGCGCGTCTTAAGGTGACCGACAGCCCGCTGGCGATCCGCAGTCTTGAGCATTCCTTCCGCTCGTCCGAGGCGATCCTCGGTCTGGTGGATCAGTGTTTTGCCGGCAAGGACGATGCCGGTTTTACGCCGGATCAGAGCCACAAGGCCTTCAAGAACACCCTTGCCGGGCGGGTCGATCTGTGGCCGGTTCTGCCAGCTCCCGAGACCGAGGATGATCCGCCGTGGCATATGCCGGTCGATGTGCGTGCCAGCAATGATCCGGTTGTGGTTCTGGCGGCGCAGATCGCCGACACAATCGCCGGGCTGACGCAGACACCGCATCCGATCCCGGATGACCGGGGCGATGCCCCCTATCCGGCGCGCGCGATACGGCCCGGAGATTTCCTGATCCTGGTGCAACGCCGCTCAGACCTGTTTCATGAGATCATCCGCGCCTGCAAGGCCCGCGATCTGCCGATTGCCGGGGCTGACCGGCTGCGCGTGGGGGGGGAACTTGCCGTCAGGGATCTGGCGGCGCTGTTGTCGTTTCTGGCAACGCCCGAAGACGATCTTTCGCTGGCTGTCACGCTGAAATCGCCGCTGTTCGGCTGGTCCGAGGATCAGCTATATCGGCTGGCCCACGGGCGGGCGCAAAAATATCTCTGGCCCGAGCTGCGCGACCGCGCCGCCGAGTTTCCCGAGGTGATGGCCGTCTTGAACGATCTGCGCGGGCAGGTCGATTTCCTGCGTCCCTATGAGCTGATCGAGCGGATCCTGACCCGCCATGACGGGCGGCGCAAGCTGTTGTCGCGGCTGGGCAGCGAGGCCGAGGATGGGATTGACGCGCTGCTGTCCCAGGCGCTGAGCTATGAGCAGAAATCTGTCGGCAGTCTGACCGGCTTTCTGGTCTGGATGGACACCGACGCGCAAGAGATCAAGCGCCAGATGGACAGTGCGGGCGATCGCATCCGCGTGATGACGGTGCATGGCGCCAAGGGCCTTGAGGCGCCGATCGTGATTCTGCCCGATACCGGCAAGCGTGCCAATCTGGTGCGCGGGCAGGTCGCCATCGCGAATGGTCAGGCGCTGTGGCGCAATAGCGCGGATCAGATGCCGGAGATCATCGCCGACGCCGGCGAGGCCGTGAAAGACGAGCAAAAAGCCGAGCGCGACCGCCTGCTCTATGTCGCGATGACGCGCGCGGAAAAATGGCTGATCGTGGCCACCGCCACCGATCCGGGCAGTGCCGGAGAAAGCTGGTATGAAAAGATCGCCGCCGGGATGGAGCGCAGCGCGGCACGGCCCCACAGCTTTGGCATGGGAACGGGTCTGCGCCTGGAATATGGCGATTGGCCCGTATTAGAGACGCATAGCACACCGGAAACCGACCCGACGCCACAGCCCCTTGCGCCGTGGTTTTCGCAACCGGCCCCTGCCCCTTTGCCTGTCGCGGTCACGCTCAGCCCATCGGATCTGGGTGGGGCCAAGGCGCTGCCCGGTGAGGCCGGGCTGGATGAGGATGCGGCCCTCAGAAGCGGGCGGCTGGTGCATCTGTTGCTGGAATTCCTGCCCGATGTCGCGCGCGAAGACTGGCAGGAGACCGCCAGCCGCCTGATGGCCCAAAGCGGCGAGAACGTGAGCGCCGAGGAAGGCGAATTGTTGTTTGCCGAAGCCGACAAGGTGCTGTCAAAACCATCGCTTCGCGCGCTGTTCGGAGCTGACGCCCTGTCAGAGGTGCCGGTCACCGCGCCCCTGGCCGATCTTCAGGGCCGGCGCGTGCATGGAACCATCGACCGGCTGGTGATCGAACCCGCGCGCATCCTGATCGTCGATTTCAAGACCAACGCGCTGGTGCCCGAGCGCGCCGAGGCCTGCCCGGACGGTCTTTTGCGGCAGATGGGGGCGTATAGCGCGGCGATTTCCGCCATCTATCCGGGTCGGCGGATTGATGCCGCGATCCTGTGGACACGCACCGCCGAATTGATGATGCTACCACACGATCTGGTAAGTGAGGCGCTGCGCCACACCCAGATATCTTGACGTTCCCGGTC
>CAKSUL010000045.1 GCA_934501475.1 uncultured Roseovarius sp.
ACTCTACGCTTCTGAGGTCAGTTTTGCCAGTGTCTCTAGGCACTTGCGCGCCGCACCGCTGTCGATGCTCGCGCGGGCCTGTTCGACACCGGCTTTGAGGTCCGGCGCATGGTCCGCCACCACGAGGGCTGCGGCCGCGTTCAGCAGCACGGCATCGCGGTAAGCCCCCTGCGCGCCATTCAGCAGCGCGCGGAACGCGGCCGCGTTTTCTTCGGGCGTGCCGCCGATGATGCCCTCGAACGGGTGCACGGGCAGGCCGAAATCCTCGGGGTGGAGTTCGATCTCCTTGATCTGGCCATCGGTTTCCAGCGCGGCGATCCAGCTGATGCCGGTGATGGTCAGCTCATCGGTGCCGTCGCTGCCATGGACAAGCCAGGCGCGCTCGGACCCGAGGCGGCCCAGGGTTTCGGCCATCGGGCGAATGAGGTCGCGCGAAAACGCCCCGGTCAGTTGGCGTTTGACGCCGGCCGGGTTTGTCAGCGGCCCCAGGATGTTGAAGATCGTGCGCGTGCCCAGCTCCGAGCGCACCGGGCCGACATGGGCCATGGCCGGGTGATGCATCGGCGCCATCATGAACGCGATTCCGGCACCTTTCAGGGCCTTTTCAACGATTTCCGCACCGACCATCACGTTGACACCCATCTGGGCAAGCGCGTCGGCGGCGCCGGATTTCGAACTGAGGTTGCGGTTGCCATGCTTGGCCACCGGCACGCCGGCGCCGGCCACGACAAAGGCCGTCGCGGTCGAGATGTTCAGCGTGCCCTTGCCATCGCCGCCGGTTCCGACGATGTCGATCGCGCCCGCCGGCGCGGTGACCTTGGTGCATTTGGCGCGCATCACGGCGGCGGCGGCGGCGTATTCGTCCACCGTTTCACCGCGGGTGCGCAGCGCCATCAGAAAGCCGCCGATCTGGCTGGGCGTGGCCTCGCCGTTGAAGAGGATCTGAAACGCGGTTTCGGCCTCGCTCTGGCTGAGCGGGCGGTCGGCGGCGATCCCGATCAGGGATTTGATCGTGGCGCTCATGCGGGGACCTTCATCATGTCGAGGAAATTCTGCAACAGCGCATGCCCGTGTTGCGAGGCAATCGATTCGGGGTGGAACTGCACGCCCTCGATGGGCAATTCGCGGTGGCGCAGCCCCATGATCGTGCCATCCTCCAGCGTGGCGGTGATCTCGAGGCAGTCGGGCAGGCTGTCGCGCTCGACCACGAGCGAGTGATAGCGCGTCGCCTCGAACGGTGAGGGCAGCCCGGCAAACACGCCTTTGCCCTGATGATGCATCTGACCCATCTTGCCATGCACGATGTCGCTGTGGCGCACCACCTTGCCGCCAAAGGCCTGACCGATCGCCTGATGCCCCAGGCAGACCCCCAGAAGCGGCGTGCGGGTCTCGGCGGCCGCCAGCGTCAGCGCCAGACAGATCCCCGCCTGATCGGGTGTGCAGGGGCCGGGCGACAGGACAATACCCGCCGGTTTCATCGCCATCGCCTCTTGCACGTTCAGCGCATCGTTGCGTTTGACGACGACATCGGCACCCAATTCCCCTATGTAATGCACGAGGTTATAGGTAAAACTGTCGTAATTGTCGATCAGCAGCAGCATCTTGTGGCCTCTTTGGCGATTGGGGGCTGGAGGCCCGGTGCAAGGTCGCAGTATACTTGTTCAGGCTTGGGCGATACCGTCAAGGGGCGCAAGCAAAGGAAACGGTAGATTCAAGAGGTTTGGCGCAGTGGCACGCGGATTTTTGGCAGGCATATTGGCGGGAACAGTGGTGTCGGGCGTGGCCTTGGGCACCGCCTCGGTGGTGACCGGGGTTCCGCCGGCACCGTCCCCCGAGGCCGCGCCGCTGGACGTGCCTGCCGGGTCGGGGTTCAACGGCGCGCGCGAGGATGTGCAGGCCAGTCTGCCGCAGGTGGATGGCGTGATTCAGTCGGGCGACGCGCCGCAGGTCGCGGCCCCCGATCCCGATGATCTGACGCAGATCGACACGGCTGACACACAGCCCACCGCGCGCCCCGAAACCGGCCTTGCCGAGGGCACGCTGAGCGCGCCGCAGGTGGATGAGGACAGCGCATTGCCGGGCGGGCGCGCCGTGGATGAACCGTCCCAGCCCGAACCCGAGACAACCCCACAGCTCAGTGAGACCGACGCGCCCGCCAACGATGCGGGCCTGTCGATCTCTGCCGACCCGGCGCAGCCTGCCTTGCCCGATGTCGACAGCGACAGCGCGGCCTTTCCCGAGCCGGAACAGGTGACGCCCGCACCCGAGCAGCAGGCGGGCATCGCGACTGACGACACCGACTCCGACGCCGAGGCCGAAACCCTGCCGGAGGACGCGCCAGAGGAAATGTCGGAACCTGCGCAACCCTCGGGCACCATCGGCAACATGGCCGGCAATGTGGCGACCGGGCGCTTGCCCTCGGTCGGAGTGGACGACGCCGCGCCAGAGGCCACAGCCGAGCAGGTGATCCCCGACGATTCCGAGAGCCCCGCGATCCGCAAATATGCCGAGCCGTTCGAGAATCCGGATGAAAAACCGGTCATGGCGATCGTGCTGATCGACGATGGCAGCAGCCCGATCGGCCTTGATGCGCTGGACAGCTTTCCCTATCCGATCAGCTTTGCCGTCGATGCCGCATGGCCGGGCGCGCATGCGGCGATGCAGACCTATCGCGACGCGGGGTTCGAGGTTCTGGCCATGGCCGACCTGCCCGCGGGCGCACAGCCCGTCGATACCGAAACCGCGATGCAGACCATCATCAGCGCCGTCCCCGAGGCGGTGGCAATCATGGAAGGCACCGGCACCGGCCTGCAAACCAGCCGCGCCGCCAGCGAACAGCTGATCCCGATCCTCAAGGAAACCGGGCATGGGCTGGTCCTGTTCAGCAAGGGGCTGGATACCGCGCAAAAGCTGATTGCGCGCGAGGGCGTGCCCACCGCCGCGATTTTCCGTGATTTCGATGCCAAGGGCCAAAGCGAAAAGGTCATCCGCCGCTTTCTCGATCAGGCCGCGTTCAAGGCCGGGCGCGAAGAGGGCGCGGTGATCATGGTCGGGCGTCTGCGCGCCGACACGATCACGGCCTTGCTGTTATGGGGGCTTCAGGACCGGGCCAATTCCGTGGCGCTGGCCCCGGTTTCGGCAGCGCTGATCGGCGGCGCTGAGCAGTGAGTGAAGAACAGCTGACAGCATCGGTATTTCACTTTTCGTTTGGTTGAAGGCGGGCCGCATCCTATCCTTGGGCACGGAATGTGTCAGATAACAGGGAGGTAGCGAGATGCGGATGCTATGTGCAGCAATGGCCCTGGCGGTGATGGGCGGGACGGCGGCGGCAGAGATGTCGGTGCAGCTGGGCGGCGGCTGGGACGGGCGCAAGGTCCCCAAGGGCCAGCAATGCAAGCTGAATGGCGGCAACGGGGCCACGCCGCCGATGCGCGTCTCGGGCATCCCCAAGGGCGCGGTCTGGATCATCGCCGATTTCAACGACAAGAGCTATCAGCCGCTGTCCAGGGATGGCGGCCATGGCCGCATCGCCTATCCGGTGCGCGGGGCCACCACCGATCTGCCCGCGCTGCCGGGCATGACTGCGAAGCTGCCGGCAGGCGCGCAGGTGGTCAAGGCGGCGCGCGGCACCGGGAAATACGCCAGCCCCGGCTATCTGCCGCCCTGTTCGGGGGGGCAAGGGCAACCGCTATAGCGTCGATCTGAAAGCCGTGGATCGTGGCGGCAAGGTTCTGGGCGAGGTCCGCAACGTCGATATCGGCAAATACTGAGGGGTTTTCACGCGTCGCGCCATTGCCCCGGCGCCAGGCCATCCAGCGACCAGTCCCCGATCCGCCAGCGCACCAGCCGCAGGGTCGGGTGGCCGACATGCGCGCTCATGCGCCGCACCTGGCGGTTGCGCCCTTCGCGCAGGGTCAGCGAGATCCAGCAATCGGGCACGGATTTGCGAAACCGCACCGGCGGGTCGCGCGGCCACAGATCCGGGGGCGCGATCCGTTCGGCCAAAGCGGGCAGGGTGGGTCCGTCCCTGAGGGTGACACCGCGGCGCAGCGCCTGCAGGGCGGCGTCGTCAATCAGGCCCTCGACCTGCACCAGGTAGGTCTTGTCGGCCTTGTAGCGCGGATGGCTGATGCGCGCCTGCAATGCGCCGTCATCCGTCAGCAGCATCAGCCCCTCGCTGTCACGATCCAGCCGCCCTGCCGGATAGACGCCGGGCAGGTCGATATGATCCGAGAGCGTGGCGCGCCGGCTGCCCGCGTTGCCCTTGTCGGTGAATTGCGACAGCACGCCATAGGGCTTGTTGAACAGGATCAGGCGCGCCATTCAGGCGCGCGGTGCGATTGGGGGCGCCTGGCCCGCGTCTCAGGCATTGCCGCTGCCGTCAAAGCGGGCGGCATCGGCGGCGGCGCGGCGGATGGCATTGGATTTATGCACGGTTTCCATATATTCCGTCTCGGGGTCGCTGTCATAGACCACGCCGCCCCCGGCCTGAATATAGAGGTTCTTGTCCTTCACCACCGCCGTGCGCAGCGCGATGCAGATATCCATGTCGCCCCCGGCGCTGAAATAGCCGACACCGCCGCCATAGACGCCGCGTTTTTCCGGCTCCAGCTCGTCTATGATCTCCATCGCGCGCACCTTGGGCGCGCCTGAGACCGTGCCCGCAGGCAGACCGGCCAGCAGCGCTGACAGCGCGTCCTGGTCCTCGGCCAGTTCACCGACCACGTTGCTGACGATATGCATGACATGGCTGTAGCGTTCGATCACGAATTCCTCGGTCGGGCGCACGCTGCCGATCTTGCTGACCCGGCCGGTGTCGTTGCGCCCCAGGTCCAGCAGCATCAGATGCTCGGCCAGTTCCTTGGGGTCGTTCAGAAGATCGGCCTCAAGCGCGCGGTCCTCCTCGGGGGTGGCACCACGCGGGCGGGTGCCTGCGATCGGGCGGATCGTCACCTCATTGCCGAACACCCGCACCAGAATTTCGGGGCTGGCGCCGATCACCTGAAAGCCGCCGAAGTTGAAATAGAACATGAAGGGCGACGGGTTGGTGCGCCGCAAACTGCGATAGAGCGCAAATGGCGGGCGCGCAAATGGCTGCGTCCAGCGCTGGCTGGGCACCACCTGAAAGATATCACCGGCGCGGATGTAATCCTTGGCGGTCTCGACCGCGGCCTTGTAGGCTTCGCGCGTGAAATTCGACACCGGCGCGGCATCCTCATGGGCCTGACCCATCTGGCGGCTGGACTGGGGCAGGGCGCGGTCGAGGTCGCGCACCGCGTCCATCACCCGCTCGGCGGCCTGCGCATAGGCGGCGCGCGCGCTCTGGCCGTTGCTGACCCAGGCGGGGGCGACCACGATCACCTCTCCCTTGACCCCGTCCAGCACCGCCACCACCGAGGGGCGCATCATCACCGCATCGGGCAGGCCCAGCGGATCGGGATTCACATTCGGCAGATGTTCGACCAGCCGGATCATGTCATAGCCCAGATAGCCGAACAGCCCCGCACTGGCGGCGGGCAGGTCATCGGGCAGGTCAATCCGGCTCTCGGCGATCAGGGCGCGCAGACTGGTGAGCGGATCATCACCCAGATCCTCGAAGGCGGTGTCGTCAAAACGTGCCTGGCGGTTGATCCGCGCCTTGGTCGCGTGGCATTGCCAGATCAGGTCGGGTTTCATGCCGATGATCGAATAGCGCCCGCGCACCTCGCCGCCGGTGACGGATTCCAGCACAAAGGCATTGGGCGCCGCCCCGGTCAGCTTCAGCATCAGCGACACCGGCGTGTCCAGATCGGCGGCCAGTCGGGTATAGACGATCTGGTTGGCGCCGGCTTCATATCCGGCGGCGAAATCATCGAATGAGGGGGTCAGGTCCACCTTGTCCACCCTTCTAGTTGAAATTGGCGTGAACCGCGTTCAGCGCCTGCTGGTTCAGCGTGATCCCGGCACGTTCACGGATATCATCGGCCAGCGCCTGATAGATATCCTGCGAGATCGTGGCCGCTGCCTGATCGCTGAGCGCGCGGCGCAACTCTGCCAGATCGGGGTCGTCGCCTTCGGGGGGCAGGATCGAATCGAGCCGCAGCACGAAGATGCGCGCCTTGCCGTCGATGATGCGGATCTCGCCCTGGGACATGGCAAACACGGTTTCGATGAATTCGGGCGGGGTGTCCGCCTGAAAGCCGCGCCGTGTCAGGTCGCTGACCGTCTGCGCGTCCAGACCCAGCGTTTCGAAATCCGCGCCGGCCTCAAGCTGATCCATTTGGGCGTTGACCTGGGCGCGCAGGGCGGTGACGACGGCGTCCTGGCTCCAGGCCTGCTCGACCTGCGCGCGCACGCTTTCGAGCGGCTGGATCTCGGGCGCCTTCACGGCGTCCAGACGCATCGCGAACAGCCCGCCATCGTCCAGTTCCAGCACGCGGGGATAGTCGTCCATCGCCAGTTCAGCGGCGGCCTGGCGGAAGGCGGCATAGGCCCCGATATCGGCGTCCACACCCGGATGCCAGTCGATCTGGCCCAGCTCCATGTCGGTCTCCGAGGCCAGATCCTCGATCGTGGCCCCGCCCGCCAGCAGGTCGTCGATGCTGCCCATCTTGCTGTCCACGACGCGACGGGCGCGGTCGCCTGCCAGTTCATCGCGCAATTGGGGCTCGGCCTCCTCGAAGGTGACTTCGTTGGCCTGCAACACCGCGTTGACGCGGAACAGCGCCGGGCCGATCGGGGTGTCGAGCGGGCCGACCACGTCACCGGCCTCGGCGCCGAACACCGCCTCACCGGCAGCGCCCAGATCGGTGCGCGCCACATCGCCCATGTCCACGTCACTCAGCGCCAGACCCCGCGCCGCGACCGCATCGTCAAAGCTCGAGTCACCGGCGTCGATGGCCGCGCGGGCGGCCTCGGCGGCGGCGGCATCGGCAAAGCCCAGACGCTCGACCAGGCGGCGCTCGGGCTGCACGAATTCCTCGATGCGGCTGTCATAGGCCTCGCGCAGGGCGGCGTCATCCACTTCGACGGTGTCGATGATCATGTCGGGGGTCAGCCAGGCATAGGTGATGCGCTTGGTTTCGGGGGTGGTGAAGGCGGGCAGATGCGACTGGTGATATGTGCGCAGGTCCTCATCGGTGGGTTCGGGCAGGCCGGCGTTCAGATCGGCGCGCCCCAGCCGTGCAAAGGTGATGCTGCGCCGCTCGGCGACATAGCGCAGCAGCGTGTCGGTATAGGCGGTGGGCGCGCTGACGCCGGAAATGACCGCACCCTGCACCAGCGTGCGGGCGGCCTCGGTGCGGATGGAATTCTCGAACGCGGATTCGTTCAGCCCCTGTTGATCCAGCGCGAATTTATAGGCGGTGCGGTCGAATTCGCCGTCGATGCCGCGAAAGCCGGGAATGTCCAGGATCTGATCGCGCAGGTTTTCATCGCCGATCGAGATGCCCAGCTTGCGGGTCTCGTCGTCCAGCGCCGCGTTGGCCACCAGTTGCGACAGGACCATGCGGTCGATCCCCTCGGCCTGGGCCTGCGCAAACGAGACCGGCGCGCCGGTTTCGGCCTCACGCGCGCGGATTTCGCGCTGCAATGCGCGGGCATAGGCGTTGATGTCGATATCGGCCTCGCCGACCGACCCGACCGAGCGCACGGTGCCCGACAGGTTGGTGATCCCAAAGCCGCCAAGGCCAAGAATGAGCAGGCCCATGAGGATCCACATTGCGGATTTCGAGATGCTTTTGCCGACTGCCATGATGTCTCTCGCCTGCGTTTTTATCGTTTGGTTTCGTTGTCAGGGGCCTGTCTACGCGTCCGACCCGCGCGGGGCAAGAGGGCTGGCAGGCGCCAGTGGAAAGTCAAGTGCCGCCAGCCGGTCAAACAGCGCGCCGATCGCGGCGCGGTCGACATTGGCAAAGGCGATCCGCACATGGCGCGCCCCCGACGGATCATCGTCCGGCGTGAACATCGTGCCGGGCAGCAACAGCACGGCGGCCTTGCTCACCAGGGTCCGGGCCAGCACGTCCGAGGTCATGTCGAACGGATGTTCCAGATAGGCGAAATAGGCACCGCAGCCCGCCAGTTTCCAGCCCTTTGCGCCCAGTTTCGCCATGTTGTCATGGATCGCGGCACGCCGGTCCAGGATCTCGTCGCGCGCCCCGGCCAGCCATTGCGACAGGTTGCGCATCCCCCAGAGCGCCGCGATCTGGCCCAGTTGGTTGGGGCAGATGGCGACGGTATCGAGGAATTTTTCCGCCTCGCCCAGCCGGGCCGGCGCGGCCACGATCGCGCCGACGCGGTGGCCGGTCAGGCGATACGCCTTGGAAAAGGAATAGAGATGGATCAGCGTGTCGTCCCAATCGGGATCGCCGAACAGGTCATGCGGCGCGCCGTTGCGGGCATCGAAATCGCGATAGGTCTCATCCACGATCAGCGCCAGCCCATGCGCGCGCGCCAGATCGAAAAACCGGCGCATGAGGTCGGCGGGATATTCCACACCGCCCGGATTGTTGGGCGTGACAAGGGCAATCGCGCGGGTGCGCGGGGTGATCAGCGCGGCGGCGCGGTCGGGATCGGGCAAAAGGCCCGGCCCGGCGGGCAGGGGGATGGCGCGCACACCGGTCATGTCCAGCCACATCTTGTGATTGAAATACCACGGCGTCGGCAGGATGATGTCATCGCCCTCGCCGCACAGCGTCATCAGCGCGGCGGCAAAGGCCTGATTGCACCCCGAGGTGATGGCGACATTTTTCGCGCCCAGCGTGCCGCCATAGGCGGTGCTCCACTGTCTGGCGACTTCGGCGCGCAGGTCATGCTCGCCCAGGACATCGCCATAAAGATGCGCCTCGGGCCGGGTGATCGCGGCCTCGGCGATGGCCTCGCGCAGGGGCAGGGGCGGCGGGTCCACCGGGGCGGCCTGGCTGACATTGATCAGCGGGCGATCCGGGGAAAAGGTGACCCCCTCGAGCCAGCGGCGGGCCTCCATCACCGGCGGAAAGAAGGTCTGGGTGGTTCTGCTCATGCTCGGGTCTCCGGGGCGTCTCTCGGGGGCGTCATCGCGGCAATGGGGCCATGAGGGGCCACAATGGGACGGACGGCGCAAAGGGCGGCGGCGTCGGGGTCAGGTGGCGCGAAAGGGTTCCACATATTGCAGGGCCATGTCCCAGGGAAAAAATATCCAGGTGTCCTGGCTGACCTCGGTCACGAAGGTGTTGACCTGCGCGCGCCCCTTGGGCTTGGCATAGACGGTGGCCACATGGGCGCGGGGCATATGGGCGCGCACCACTTCCAATGTGCGCCCGGTATCCACCAGATCGTCAACGATCAGAACGCCGGTGCCATCGCCGATCAACTCCATATCCGGGAATTTGATCACCTTGGGCGCGGCCTGCGTCTGGTTGTCATAGCTTTTGACGCTGATCGTATCGACGGTGCGGATGTCCAGTTCACGCGCGACGATCATCGCCGGGGCCATGCCACCGCGGGTGATGGCGACGACGGCCTTCCAGGCGCCGTTGTCGGGGCCGTGCCCGTCCAGACGCCACGCAAGGGCGCGTGCATCGCGGTGCAACTGATCCCAGCTGACGTGGAAGCCTTTTTCATGCGGCAGGCGGGTGTCGCTGCGATTGTCACTCATGTGATGGGTCCCCTTGTCCCTGTTGTCAGAACACGATCCGCGCCGCCAATGCCCCGAGGATCAGCGCGGCGCAACGGTCAAACCCGGCTTTGGCGCGGATATAGCCCGCCCGGATCGGCGCCGTCGTCAGCACGAAAGCGGCCATTGCATACCAGATCATCTCGAGCACGAAGTGATTTGCCAGCAATTGCACCTTTGCGGTTGATGACAGATCCGTCGGCAGCAGCGTGGAAAAGATCGCGGCGATGAAAAACACCAGCTTGGGATTGGCCATGTTGGTGACCAGCCCCAGGAGGAACCCCTTGGACAGCCCCGGCACGACAGCGTCGATCGGCTGGCGGGCATTGCGCCACAGGGCCACGGCCAGCCACAACAGATACAGCGCGCCGATGACCTTGAGGATGATATAGGCCGAGGGCACGGCGGCGAAAATCATGTTCAGCCCCAGCAGCGCCAGCGCCGACCACATCACCGCCGCAACGCCAAGACCCAGCCCCGTCAGCAGGCCCGCGCGCCGCCCCCCGATGAAAGAGGAGCGGATCATCGCGATGAAGGCCGGTCCGGGGCTGGCAAGCGCGCCCAGGATTGCAATGTTGAAGGCAATGATCTGGCCGGTTTCCATCCCCGGTCTACCCCTTGGCGGTCGCGTCGATATCGGGGGCGTCCACGGCCTTCATGCCGACCACATGATACCCGGCATCCACATGCAGGGTCTCGCCGGTCACGCCGCTGGCCAGATCGCTCAGCAGGTAAAGCGCGGATTTGCCGACCTCGTCGATGGTCACGTTGCGGCGCAGCGGTGAATTCAGCTCGTTCCATTTCAGGATATAGCGGAAATCGCCGATGCCGCTGGCGGCCAGGGTCTTGATCGGGCCGGCGGAAATGGCGTTGACGCGGATGCCGTCCTTGCCCAGATCCTCGGCCAGGTATTTCACGCTGGCCTCAAGCGCGGCCTTGGCGACGCCCATCACATTGTAATGCGGCATCACCTGTTCGGCGCCGTAATAGGTCAGGGTCAGCATCGAACCGCCATTCGGCATCAGTTTTTCGGCGCGCTGCGCCACGGCGGTAAAGCTGTAGCACGACACGTCCAGCGTCATCAGGAAATTGTCGCGGCTGGTGTCCACATAGCGCCCGCGCAATTCATTTTTGTCCGAGAAACCAATGGCATGCACGAGGAAGTCAATCTGCCCCCAGGTCTTTTCGATCTGCTCGAATGCCGCGTCGATCGAGGCGGAGTCGGACACGTTGCAATCAAACAGCTGCGTCACCCCCAGGGAGGCGGCCAGCGGCTCGACCCGCTTCTTGAATGCGTCGCCCATATAGGTGAAGGCCAGTTCGGCCCCCGCATCGGCGCAGGCCTTGGCGATGCCCCATGCGATGGACTTGTCATTGGCGAGCCCCATGATAAGCCCACGTTTGCCCGCCATTAGTTGATTTGACATGTCCTGCCCCTGACGCAAATTTCTGGTTAGGAAACCTTTATGCGAATGCATCAAAGGCATCAAGGGTTGCGCGTGTCCGGTCGTGCGTTTCACGCCGCGCGGCGTTCAATATCGTGGATGACTGGTTAAAAATCGTCCCAAGATCGGGCTTGGCGGCGCATGGCTGTGGGCGTATATCCGCAGCACGGCCTAATTCAGGGGATGGTGTCATGATCAAGCGCAGCGGAATTTTTGCCGGGGATGACCCTTTCGCGATTGCCCGCAGATGGCTGGGCGAGGCCGAAAAGACCGAACCCAATGATCCCAATGCCATCGCCCTGGCCACGGCCGACAGCGACGGATTGCCCAATGTGCGGATGGTTCTTCTCAAGGAGATCACCGAAGACGGCTTCGTCTTTTACACCAATTACGACAGCGCGAAGGGGCAGGAACTGGCCGCCAGCGGCAAGGCGGCCTTCGTGATGCACTGGAAATCCCTGCGCCGCCAGTTGCGGGTGCGCGGCACGATCACGCGCCAGGAGGGCCCCGAGGCGGATGCCTATTATGCGTCGCGCTCGCTCAAAAGCAGGCTGGGGGCCTGGGCCTCGCAGCAGTCGCGCCCGCTGTCGTCGCGCAGCGCGCTGATGGCCGAGGTGGCCAGGGTCACCGCCCGGCACGGCACCAATCCGCCGCGCCCGCCCTTCTGGGGCGGGTTCAGGATCACCCCGGTCGAGATCGAGTTCTGGGCCGATGGTGAATTTCGTCTGCATGACCGCTTTGTCTGGCGTCGCACGGTGCCGGGCGAGGACTGGAAAATCGAGCGTCTCAACCCTTGATTTTCACGTCGCGTGAAATGCAATGCCTTGATTATACTTACTGTTTGGCGCTTGCAAGTGAGTGCGGTTTGCACGAAAATCGGCGCCAAGGCCGTGACCAAAACGGTTGAACAAGGGATGTACGACGGCGATGACTGATACGGTGCACAGAGTGCGTGGGCGGGTCAAATGGTTCGATCCTGTCAAGGGGTTTGGCTTTGTCGTGTCAGACGAGGGTGGGCCGGACATCCTGCTGCACGCCAATGTGCTGCGCAATTACGGCCAAAGCTCGGTCGCGGATGATGCGGGCGTCGAAATCGACGTGCAGCGCACGGAACGCGGGGTGCAGGCCATTGCCGTGCTCCAGATCACGCCGCCGGACCCCGGCGCGGTGGTCGGTCTGGCCGACCTGGATGATATCGACCCCGAACTGATCCGCGCGACACCGCTTGAGCCGGCGCGCATCAAATGGTTCGACAAGGGCAAGGGATTCGGCTTTGCCAACACCTTCGGGCGCGACGAGGACGTGTTCGTGCATGTCGAAGTGCTGCGCCGTTCGGGCCTTGCGGATCTGCAACCCGGCGAGGCGGTGGCAATCCGCGTGATAGATGGTAAACGTGGTCGCATGGCGACAGAGGTGTGTGGATGGGAAAGCGCGGTCAAATCCGACGAATGACAACAGGATTGGGGGCGGCGGCGCTCTTGATCTGGGGAATCGCAGGCGCGGCCAGCGCGGAAGAGTCCGCCTGCCGCGAGGATCGCGTTCAGCTGCGCGGCGACTGGGGCAAGGCACAGTTCACCATCGAGCTGGCCGATGACGCCGATGAACGCGCGCAGGGCCTGATGCACCGCACCGAAATGGCCCGCTTTGCCGGGATGCTGTTTGTCTATCCGCAGCCCAAACGCGTCGGGTTCTGGATGAAGAACACGCTGATTCCGCTGGACATGATTTTCGTCGATGAAACCGGCGTCGTGCAGCGCGTTCACAGCAACGCCATCCCGCATGACGAAACGCCGATCATGGGCGGCGACAATATTCTGGCCGTGCTTGAGATCAATGGCGGCATGGCCGAAACCCTGGGAATCGGGGTAGGCAGCCAGTTGCGCCACCCGGCATTCGCGCCGGGGACTGCCGCCTGGCCCTGCTGATCCTGCAAATCACCCGCCGCAATGAAAGGGCGTGGGCGATCCGCGCCTTTCCCGATTCAGAAAAAACGCGAAAGGCTTTAGGGCTTTTCAATCCCGCGAAACGACATTAGACAACGGCCATGGTTCGGGGCGTGGCGCAGCCTGGTAGCGCACCTGTTTTGGGTACAGGGGGTCGGAGGTTCGAATCCTCTCGCCCCGACCATGTTTTCCGGGCCGGGATGGCCCCTTGGCTTCGGGTTGGCCGTCAAACACCCGGGTTCCCCACAAGATATGCTGCTGAGACCGCGCGGTGATCCGGATTTGGGTCAGGACCACATCCCCTTGTGTTGCCTCTTTGCGCAACGCCCGGCCGCGGCGCAGGCGGCGTCGCGCCGGTGGATGATTATTTTTCTTTCCTTAATCTTGATTAACAAAGCGGGCGTGCCCGGAGGGGGCGGCTGCGGATAAGATTTGCCGGCCCACAGGGCGCGTGCCCTAAGACAGCCGAAAACAAGGGCTTTTGCGGGGCGTGCGATCCCGCGGCGCGCGCAGGTTGCGTGTGGACGGTTCTGGGGATGAATCATCTGCCGCAAGACGCCCCCGACGGGGCAGCAAAGGTCAAGTTTATTTTCGGTTAAAATACGGAAAAAACCAATTGACCCGATGGGGCTGAATACGTCAGATTGTGGAAACCGGCGGATAGGCCACAACATATAGTGTGGCGCAGACCGGACAGGGCATCAACCCAAGACACCCCCCGGAATGGGAGCCGGGTGATTGATATCGCATAACGGTCGCGTTGTGCGTTGGGGGTCGGTGCGTCTGTCCGTCGGTGAAGAACCGGGCGCAGAAGCGGCATTTCAGCCGCGGCGCCAGATAGACGAAACGCAAAAGCATATGGGGCAGCCAAAATGAAGATCGAACGTAAATTTACCACCGCAGGGCAGGACGCATACGCGGCGCTGGAATTTGTCACGACAAGTTCCGAAATCCGCAACCCTGACGGAACGACGGTTTTCAAGCTGGACAATGTCGAAGTGCCCCGCGGCTGGAGCCAGGTCGCAAGCGACGTGATCGCGCAGAAATACTTCCGCAAGGCCGGCGTGCCGGTGCGTCTGAAGAAACTGCGCGAAAAGGGTGTGCCCGAGTTTCTCTGGCGCTCGGTTGCGGACGGGGACGATGTGCAAACCACCGGCGAAACCTCGGCGCGGCAGGTGTTTGACCGGCTGGCGGGGGCCTGGGCCTATTGGGGCTGGAAGGGTGGCTATTTCACCACCGAATCCGACGCGCGCGCCTATTTCGACGAAATGCGCTACATGCTGGCCGAACAGATGGCGGCGCCCAACAGCCCGCAATGGTTCAACACCGGCCTGCATTGGGCCTATGGCATCGACGGCCCCGGTCAGGGCCACTATTACGTGGACTATCAGAGCGGCGAACTGACCCGCTCGACCAGCGCCTATGAGCATCCGCAGCCGCATGCCTGTTTCATCCAGTCGGTCAAGGATGACCTGGTCGGCGAGGGCGGCATCATGGATCTGTGGGTGCGTGAGGCGCGGCTGTTCAAATACGGCAGCGGCACCGGCACCAATTTCTCATCGCTGCGCGCCGAAGGCGAGTCGCTGTCGGGCGGCGGCAAGTCCAGCGGGCTGATGGGCTTTCTCAAGATCGGCGACCGCGCGGCGGGCGCGATCAAGTCGGGCGGCACCACGCGGCGCGCCGCCAAGATGGTGATCTGCGACGCCGACCACCCGGACATTCAGGAATTCATCAACTGGAAGGTGAAGGAAGAACAGAAAGTCGCCAGCATCGTCGCAGGCTCCAAGATGCACGAGGCCAAGCTGAACGACATCTTCGCCGCGATCCGCGCCTGGGATGGCAGCAGCGAGGATTCGGTCGACCCCTCAAAGAACGCACAGCTGAAAGACGCCATTCGCGGCGCCAAGCGGAACTCGATCCCGGAAACCTATGTTAAACGCGTGCTGGATTACGCCAAGCAGGGCTATGACAGCATCGAATTCCCCACCTATGACACCGACTGGGATTCCGAGGCCTATGCAAGCGTTTCGGGCCAGAACTCGAACAACTCGATCCGGGTCACCGATGCCTTCCTCAAGGCGGTCGAGGATGACGGCGACTGGGCGCTGATCAACCGCACCGACGGCAAGATCGCCAAGACCATCAAGGCGCGCGATCTGTGGGAGGATGTCGGCCACGCCGCATGGGCCTGCGCCGATCCGGGCATCCAGTATCACGACACCGTCAACGCCTGGCACACATGCCCCGAAGACGGCGAGATCCGCGGATCCAACCCCTGCTCGGAATACATGTTCCTGGACGATACCGCCTGCAACCTGGCCTCGATGAACCTGCTGACCTTCTACAAGGACGGCAAGTTCGACGCCGAAGCCTATATGCACGCCACGCGCCTGTGGACCGTGACGCTGGAAATCAGCGTGATGATGGCGCAATTCCCGTCCAAGGAGATTGCACAGCGCAGCTTTGATTTCCGCACGCTGGGTCTGGGCTATGCCAATATCGGCGGTTTGCTGATGAACATGGGCTTTGGCTATGACAGTGACGAGGGGCGCGCGCTCTGCGGGGCGCTGACCGCGATCATGACCGGCGTCAGCTATGCCACCAGCGCCGAAATGGCCGGTGAGCTGGGCCCGTTCCCCGGCTATGGCCCCAACCGCGAGCATATGCTGCGCGTGATCCGCAACCACCGCAACGCCGCCTATGGCGCGACCGAAGGCTATGAGGCGCTGGCGATCAAGCCGGTTCCGCTGGACCTGAGCAACTGCCCCGACAACCGCCTGGTCGATCTGGCCATGTCGTCCTGGGACGAGGCGCTGAAACTGGGCGAGGTGCATGGCTATCGCAACGC
>CAKSUL010000046.1 GCA_934501475.1 uncultured Roseovarius sp.
AGGGCATGACCCTGCCATTCGTCAGCTAGGGCGGCTCTTCGCTGATTGCGGGGGGGATTGCGGTGGGGATGCTGTTTGCGTTCACCCGGTCGCGTCCGCAGGGTGAATTGCGTGATATGCTGCGCAGCCGGGGGCGATAGGGCCTGCCGGCGCACTGGGGGACGATATGAGTAAGAAACAGCCGTTGCTGATCATGGCCGCCGGGGGCACCGGTGGCCATATGTTTCCGGCGCAATCGCTGGCCGAGGTCATGTTGCGCCGCGGCTGGCGCGTCAAGCTGAGCACCGATGCGCGCGGCGCGCGCTATACCGGGGGCTTTCCCCATTCCGTCGAGATCGAGCAGATCCCGAGCGCGACATTCGCGCGTGGCGGCCTTTTGGCGCGCGCCCTCGTGCCGGTGCGCATCGCGGGCGGCGTGGCGCGCGCGGTCTGGCGGATGCTGCGCGACCGCCCCGATGTGGTGGTGGGTTTTGGCGGCTATCCGTCCATCCCGGCACTGAGCGCGGCCTGGTTGCTGCGCCGGCCACGCATGGTGCATGAACAGAACGGCGTGCTGGGCCGGGTCAACCGGCTGTTTGCGCGCCGCGTCGATCTGGTGGCCTGCGGCACATGGCCGACCGACCTGCCCGAGGGGGCCGAGGGCGCGCATGTGGGCAACCCGGTGCGCGCCAGCGTGCGCGAGCGGGCCGGGGCGGGCTATATCCCGCCGGGCGATTATCCGATGTCGCTGCTGGTGATCGGCGGATCGCAGGGCGCGCGCATCCTCAGCGATGTGGTGCCCCCGGCGATTGCCGCATTGCCGATGGAGACGTTGCGCAACCTGCGCGTCAGCCATCAGGCGCGCGACGAGGACGCCGCGCGCGTGGCCGAATTCTATGCCCAGAACGGCATCGACGCCGATGTCGCGCCGTTCTTTCGCGATCTGCCCCGCAGGATGAGCGAGGCGCAATTGGTGATCAGCCGCGCCGGTGCGTCCTCGATCGCGGATATCTCGGTGATTGGTCGTCCGTCGATCATCATCCCCTATGCCGCCGCCACCGCCGATCATCAAAGCGCCAATGCCGCGCAGCTCAAGGCGGCGGGCGCCACCATCCTGATCCCGGAATCCGCGCTGAACATCGCGGCCCTGAGCGAGCAGATCGAAACGGTCCTCACCCAACCAGACGGTGCCATGCAGATGTCGCTTGCGGCGCTGTCATGTGCCCTGCCCGACGCCCATGAAACCCTGGCCGAACTGGTTCAGACCATTGCAGAAAAAGGCAAGACATAATGAATGCAGCAGCAGCAGCAGCGACGACCAAACTTCCGGGCGATGTGGGGCCCATTCATTTCGTCGGGATCGGCGGTATCGGCATGTCCGGCATCGCCGAGGTGCTGTTGAACCATGGCTATGTCGTGCAGGGCAGCGACCTCAAGACCACACCGATCACCGACCGGCTGGAGAAGATGGGCGCGCTGATCTTCGAGGGCCAGAGCGCCGCGAATATCGACGCGGCCGAGGTGGTCGTCATCTCCTCCGCGATCAAGCGGGGCAATGCCGAACTGGACGCGGCGCGCGCGCGTGGCCTGCCCATCGTGCGGCGCGCCGAGATGCTGGCCGAGCTGATGCGCCTCAAATCCAACGTCGCCGTCGCCGGCACCCATGGCAAGACCACCACCACCACGATGGTCGCGGCACTTCTGGATCATGGCAAGTTCGATCCCACCGTGATCAATGGCGGCATCATCCATGCCTATGGCAGTAACGCCCGCGTCGGGCAGGGCGAATGGATGGTGGTCGAGGCCGATGAGAGCGACGGCACCTTCAACCGCCTGCCCGCCACCATCGCCATCGTCACCAATATTGACCCCGAACATATGGAGCATTGGGGCACCGAGGAGGCGCTGCACAAGGGGTTCGAGGATTTCGTCGGCAATATCCCGTTCTACGGTCTGGCGGTCTGCTGCACCGATGACGCGGATGTGCAGACCCTTGTCGGCAAGATCACCGACCGGCGCGTCGTCACCTATGGGTTCAACGCCCAGGCCGATGTGCGCGCGCTGAACCTGACCTATCGCGCCGGTGTGGCGCATTTCGACATCGCCTTTCAGGACGAGGACAAGCTGGTCGAGGGCTTCAGCCTGCCGATGCCGGGCGATCACAATGTCAGCAACGCGCTGAGCGCTGTCGCCGTGGCGCGCCATCTGGGCATGGACGCCCCCGAAATCCGCGAGGCGCTGGCCGCCTTTGGCGGCGTCAACCGCCGCTTTACCCGCGTGGGTGAGGTGAACGGCGTCGTCATCATCGACGATTACGGCCACCACCCGACCGAGATCGCAGCCGTGCTCAGGGCCGCGCGCCAGGCCACCGAGGGGCGCGTCATCGCCGTGCATCAACCGCATCGCTACACGCGCCTGCATCACCATTTCGAGGATTTCTGCACCTGTTTCAACGAGGCCGACGTCGTGGCCATCACCCCGGTCTACGCTGCCGGAGAAGAGCCGATCGAGGGCGCAAGCTGCGATGATCTGGTGTCGGGGCTGATCCGCCACGGCCACCGCCACGCGCGCGCGCTGGACGGCGAGGACGATCTGGAACGCCTTGTGCGCGAACAGGCGCGCCCGGGCGATATGGTGGTCTGTCTGGGGGCGGGCACGATCAGCGGGTGGGCCAACGCCTTGCCCGCACGGCTGAGGAGGTAGGTCCATGCCATTGTCGCTGATCCTTGTCTGTATCTGGGCGGTCGCCGCCAATCTTCTGGGGATGATGCCCAGCCGGGACAATCACTGGCGGCTGGCCTATGGGCTGATCGCCATCGGCATTCCGATCCTTGGCTATGTCACCTTGCAGAACGGGCCGCTGGTCGGGGTGATCTGCCTTGCGGCGGCGATGTCGATCCTGCGCTGGCCGCTGGTCTATGTGTGGCGCTGGCTGCGCCGCCCACGGCAGAATCTGGCCAAGGATTGAGCGCAGGAGCAGGAACATGAACGGGCTGCCATCCTCACTGACATTGTTTCTGTTGGCGATGTTCAGCATCGGTGTGGGAATATTCTACAGCGTGGCCATGCGGCGCGGCAGCCGATCGGCCTTCATATGCTGGTCCCTGTGCGCGGTTGGCGTGATGGCGCTGGTCTGGTTGTCGGGGCTGATGCAGGTTCCCGCAATGGTCGCCATATATGCAGGGTTCCTTCCGCCGACATTGCTCGGGGGTGGAATGGGCGGCATCATCGTCGCGGTGATCCGACAGGGGCAGGAGAGATGAGCGCGCAGATGCCTCAGACGCGCGGCAGGCTGACAGCGCAGCGATCGCTGGCCGATCTGACATGGCTGCGCGTCGGCGGGCCGGCCGACTGGCTGTTCCAACCGGCGGACGAGGCCGATCTGGCACAGTTTCTGGCCGCGCTGGACCCGTCTGTTACGGTCTTTCCCATGGGGGTCGGCAGCAACCTGATCGTGCGCGATGGCGGCTTGCGCGCGGTGGTGGTGCGCTTGGGGCGCGGGTTCAATGCGATCACGATCGACGGCGACATGGTGACGGCGGGGGCGGCCGCACTGGATGCGCATGTGGCGCGGCGCGCGGCGGATGCGGGGCTGGACCTGACGTTCCTGCGCACCATTCCCGGCGCGATGGGCGGGGCGGTGCGCATGAATGCGGGGTGCTATGGCAGCTACATGGCCGATGTGTTCGTCAGCGCGCGCGCAGTGACGCGCAGCGGCAAGGTGATCACGCTGGGCGCGTCCGACCTTGGGTTCGCCTATCGCCACAGCGATCTGCCCGAGGATACGGTGATCACATCGGTGACGATGAAGGCCGCGCGCGCGCAGCCCGACGCACTTCATGCGCGGATGACCGCGCAACTGCAAAAGCGCGATGAGACCCAACCCACCAGGGAGCGCAGCGCCGGCAGCACCTTTCGCAACCCCGCCGGGTTCAGCTCGACCGGGCGGGCCGATGACAGCCATGATCTCAAGGCCTGGAAGGTGATCGACGACGCGGGTCTGCGCGGCGCACGGCGCGGCGGTGCGCAGATGAGCCCGAAACATCCGAACTTCCTGATCAACACCGGCGACGCCACCGCCGCCGATCTTGAGGGCCTGGGCGAAGAGGTGCGAAAAAGGGTTTTCCAAAACAGCGCAATAGAGTTAGAGTGGGAAATAAGGCGCGTCGGAGAACCGGCCGCCGACGGGGGCAAACACCCGGAACAAGAATAACAGGGCCGAAAACGGTCCGGGACATCGAGGCAGTAAGGTGGTTGGTTCGAGCAGAACAGCCCCGAAAGTTGCGGTATTGAAAGGCGGACCTTCGGCTGAGCGCGAAGTGTCGCTGTCGTCAGGACGTGAATGCGCCGCAGCATTGAGGGATGAGGGATTCGAGGTGGTCGAGGTCGACGCCGGCCGCGACCTGTGCGCACGCCTGGGCGAGATTTCCCCCGACGTGGTGTTCAACGCCCTGCATGGCCGCTGGGGCGAGGATGGCTGCGTGCAGGGTCTGCTGGAATGGATGCAGATCCCCTATACCCATTCCGGGGTGCTGTCCTCGGCGCTGGCGATGGACAAGCAGAAATCGAAAGACGCCTATCGCGCCGCCGGGTTGCCGGTGGTGGACAGCGTGCTGGCCGCGCGCGCCGATGTGCGCGCCCGCCATGTGATGCCCCCGCCCTATGTGGTGAAACCCAACAACGAAGGCTCGTCCGTCGGGGTCTATATCGTGCACGGCGCCGCCAACAGCCCGCCGCAACTGGATGACGACATGCCCGGTGAGGTCATGGTCGAGACCTATGCGCCGGGGCGCGAGTTGACCACCACGGTGATGGAGGACCGCGCCCTGACGGTCACCGACATCATCACCGATGGCTGGTATGACTATTCCGCCAAATACGAGGTCGGCGGCTCGCGCCATGTGGTGCCCGCCGATATCCCGCGTGAGGTTTTCGATGCTTGCCTCGATTATGCGCTGCGCGCGCATCGCGCCCTTGGCTGCCGGGGCGTCAGCCGCACCGATTTTCGCTGGGATGAGGCGCGCGGCCTCGATGGCCTGATCCTGTTGGAAACCAACACGCAGCCGGGCATGACGCCCACGTCGCTCAGCCCCGAGCAGGGACGGGCGGTGGGGATCAGCTTCGGGCAGATGTGCCGCTGGATGGTCGAGGATGCCTCATGCAACAGGTAGGCTCGCGTTTTGATCCGGCCCCGTCGAAATGGGCCTATCGCTATCACCGGCTGATGCTGACGCCGATGTTCCGGCTGATGTTGCGCATCGGGCTGCCCTTCGGGCTGTGTTTCGTTCTGGCGACGGTCTGGTTGTCGGACAAGCAGGTTCAGGAAAACATTGTGCAGTCGGTGACGGACCTGCGCAAACAGATCGAGCAGCGCCCCGAATTCATGGTGAAGCTGCTGTCGGTCGAGGGCGCCAGCGACGCGGTGACGGCAAAGGTGCATGAGATTTTCCCCTTTGAGTTGCCGATCAGCTCATTCGATATGGAACTGGACGACATCCGCCGCGCGATCGAGGTGCTTCCGGCGGTGGCCAGTGCCGCCGTGCGGCTGCGTCAGGGCGGTGTTCTGGAGGTGCAGATCAACGAGCGCCAGCCGGTCGCGCTGATCCGCACGCGCGACGGGCTGAACGTGGTCGATATCGAGGGCATCACCATCGCCATCGCGCCCTCGCGCGCCGCGCGCCCCGACCTGCCGGTGATTGCCGGAGAGGGGGCCGAATATCACATCGCCGAGGCGCTTGAGTTGCGCCGCGCCGCGTCGCCGTTGAACCTGCGGATGCGCGGCCTTGTGCGCATTGGCGAGCGGCGCTGGGACGTGGTGCTGGACCGGGATCAGCGCATCATGCTGCCCGAGGAAAACGCGGTGCGTGCATTGGAGCGCGTGATTGTGCTGAGCGAGACACAGGACCTGCTGGAGCGTGACATCGCGGCAGTGGACATGCGGCTGACGCAGCGGCCGACAATTCGAATGAGGGACCGCGCCGTCGAAGAATGGTGGCGGGTGCGAAACAGTGTGGCAGGGGCAACCGACAATGATTGAGCTATATGAATCCCAACGTGCGATGCGCAATCTGCGCCGGGCCGCGATGCAGCGCGGGGTGGTCGCGGTGCTGGATGTGGGCACGTCCAAGATTGCCTGCCTCGTGCTGCGCTTTGACGGAACCGAGCGGATCTCCGAAGGCGAGGGCATCGGGGCCATGGCCGGGCAGGCGGGGTTTCGTGTCATCGGGGCCGCCACCACACGTTCGCGCGGGGTGCGCTTTGGCGAAATCGAACAGATGCAGGAAACCGAGCGCGCCATCCGCACCGCGGTGCAGGCCGCGCAGAAAATGGCCAATATCCGCGTCGATCATGTGATCGCCTGTTTCGCCGGGGCCGACCCGCGCAGCTATGGGCTGGCCGGGTCGGTCGAACTCGAGGGGCATGTGGTCACCGAACAGGACGTGAGCCGGGTTCTGTCGGCCTGCGAGGTGCCCGATTATGGCGAGGGGCGCGAAGTGCTGCACGCCCAGCCGGTCAATTTTGCGCTGGATCACCGCTCGGGGTTGATTGATCCGCGCGGGCAGATGGGCCAGTCGCTTTCGACGGACATGCATATGCTGACCGTGGACAGCGCCGCGATCCAGAACCTGGCGCATTGCGTCAAGCGCTGTGATCTGGAACTGGCGGGTGTCGCGTCTTCGGCCTATGTGGCCGGGATCTCGTCGCTGGTCGAGGATGAACAGGAACTGGGGGCGGCCTGCATCGATCTGGGCGGCGGGGCCTCGGGGATCTCGATCTTCATCAAGAAGCACATGATCTATGCCGACAGCGTGCGCATGGGTGGCGATCATGTGACGGGTGACATCTCGATGGGTCTTCAGGTGCCCACCAACACCGCCGAGCGGATCAAGACCTTTTACGGCGGCGTTGTCGCCACCGGCATGGATGACCGCGAGATGATCGAGATCGGCGGCGATACCGGCGACTGGGACCATGACCGGCGCACCGTCAGCCGGGCGGAACTGATCGGCATCATGCGCCCGCGCGTCGAAGAGATCCTGGAAGAGGTGCGCGCGCGGCTCGATGCCGCCGGGTTCGAATACCTGCCCAGCCAGCAGATCGTGCTGACCGGCGGCGGCAGCCAGATCCCCGGACTGGACGGGCTGGCCAGCCGTATCCTGGGCCAGCAGGTGCGCCTTGGACGCCCCTTGCGCGTGCATGGATTGCCGCAGGCGGCGACCGGCGCGGGCTTTGCCAGCGCGGTGGGCATGTGCCTGTTCGCGGCCAACCCGCAGGACGAATGGTGGGATTTCGATCTGCCCGTGGACCGCTATCCGGCGCGGTCGCTGAAAAGGGCGGTCAAGTGGTTCCGGGACAACTGGTAACCGCAATATGAGGTGTGATCGGCGAAATACCGCAGAAACAGGTCAAAAAACCTCCACATTTGGTGGTAAAAGGGCGTTTTTTTCGTGACGTCCGCGCGGCGAACAGTTATCATCGGCGTGAACAGGCAGCAAATAATGCCCGCGAATGTGGGCTCAACATCGGGCGGACAGAGCAATGACATTGAATCTCACCATGCCAGGCCATGAAGAACTGAAACCACGCATCACCGTTTTCGGTGTCGGTGGGGCAGGCGGCAACGCGGTCAACAACATGATCGAAAAGGAGCTGGATGGGGTCGATTTCGTCGTCGCCAACACCGACGCGCAGGCGCTGCAGCAAAGCAACGCCCCCTCGCGGATCCAGCTGGGCGTGAAAGTCACCGAAGGTCTGGGCGCCGGCGCCAAGGCCGCGATCGGTGCCGCCGCTGCCGAGGAAAGCATCGAACAGATCGTCGATCATCTGGCGGGGGCGCATATGTGCTTCATCACCGCCGGGATGGGCGGGGGCACCGGCACCGGGGCCGCACCGATCATCGCGCAGGCCGCGCGTGAGCTGGGCGTTCTGACCGTCGGCGTCGTGACCAAGCCGTTCCAGTTCGAGGGCGGCAAGCGGATGAAACAGGCCGAGGACGGCATCGATGCGCTGCAAAAGGTCGTCGATACGCTGATCATCATTCCCAACCAGAACCTGTTCCGCCTGGCCAACGAAAAGACCACCTTTACCGAGGCGTTCAGCCTCGCGGATGATGTGCTCTATCAGGGCGTCAAAGGTGTGACCGACCTGATGGTGCGTCCGGGCCTGATCAACCTCGATTTTGCCGATGTGCGCGCCGTCATGGACGAGATGGGCAAGGCGATGATGGGCACCGGCGAGGACAGCGGCGACGATCGCGCGATCCAGGCCGCCGAAAAGGCCATCGCCAACCCGCTGCTGGACGAAATCAGCCTGCGCGGCGCCAAGGGTGTCCTGATCAACATCACCGGCGGGCATGACCTGACGCTGTTCGAACTGGACGAAGCCGCCAACCGCATCCGCGAAGAGGTCGATCCCGAGGCTAACATCATCGTCGGCTCGACGCTGGACACCTCGATGGAAGGCTCGATCCGGGTCAGCGTCGTCGCCACCGGCATCGACGCCACCGAAGCCCAAGGCGACATTCCCGTGCCGCGCCGGTCGCTTGCCGAACCGCTGCGCCAGAACGCCGCCGCCGAAACGCCTGCCAGCGAAGAGGCGGCAAAGCCTGCCTTTGAAGAGGCCGCCGTCGCGGCCACTGCCGCGCGCAGCGAGGCCGATCAGGCATCCTTCCTCAGCTCGATGGAGGCCGAGCGCGCCGCCGCCGAGGACCAGATGGAAGACATCTTTGAACCGCAGCAACCGGCCCAGCCCGAGCGCGTCGCAACCCGTCACCAGACCGACGATTTGCCGCCCCCGGCCTACAAGCCCGCGCCGCGTGCCGAAGAAACGCAGTATTACGACCACCAGCAGGATGAGCCGCTGGAAGGGTTCGTGGCACCGCGCCCGCCCGCCGCAGGCACCCCGTCGCCCGAGGCGTTGGCGCGTCTTCAGGCCGCTGTGGGACATCGCAAGCAGGTCCAGCCGCAACAGCATCAGCAACAACAGCCTGTGCAGCGTGCCGCCTCGGCCCCGGTTCAACCCGGACAACCGGCCGAGCGTCCGCGCTTTGGCATCAATTCGCTGCTGAACCGCATGACCGGTCACGCCGCCGAGGCCGACGCCCCGCGCCCGGCCCGTCAGCAACCGACGATCCAGGTCCAGCCGGTCCCGGCAGAACCGCAGGATGAACGCGACGAACAGATCGAAATCCCTGCCTTCCTGCGCCGTCAGGCCAACTAGATCCCGTAGATCCACCTCGTGAATCGGGTCGCCTCAGGGCGGCCCGTTTTCGTTTGAGTCCATGTATTTACGCGGCGTTCCTGCCCTGATCCGCGGGGTAGGGCGGGCAGGGCAAAACCGCATCGGCGGAAATGCGCCTGCAAGGGGTGCACACATGTTTCAGTCCGTTGCAAAGATTGAGTTGAGCCTTCGGTTACGGCCCCGTAAACCATGAACCAAGGACGTGTCCGCCGCGTTATGCAATTGGACCGCCTTGAGATGCCATGCCCGTGAGGACACATGCAAACCACAGTTAACGCCCCCATCGCCTTTGAAGGTGTCGGCCTGCATTCAGGCGCACCCGCGCGGCTGATGATCCGCCCGGCCGGGGCCGATCACGGGATCGTGTTCCGCCGCATTGATTGCGCGCCGGGCACGGGCGACATTCCCGCGCTGTGGAATCATGTGAACCAGTCACCGCTTTGCACCCGTCTCGAGAATGACCACGGCGTGACCCTTTCGACGGTCGAACATGTCATGGCGGCGCTGATGGGGTGCGGCGTGCATAACGCCCTGATCACCGTGGACGGCCCCGAAGTGCCGATTCTCGATGGCAGCTCCATCGCCTTCGTGCGCGGCATCCTGGCCTGCGGGTTCCGCCGGCAGGACACGCCCGTGCAGGCGCTGCGCGTGCTGCGCCCGGTCGAGGTGCGCCGCGGCGACGCCTGGGCGCGGATTTCGCCGCATGACACGCTGATCATTGAATTCGGGATCGACTTCGACGATGCCGCCATCGGCAGCCAAAGCAAAATCCTGAACATGTCCAACGGCAGCTTCGTGCGCGAACTCAGCAGCAGCCGCACATTCTGCCGCAAATCCGACATCGACCAGATGCTGGCCAATGGCCTGGCGCGCGGTGGCACGCTGGAAAACGCGGTGGTGGTGGACGGCGAAAAGATTCTCAGCCCCGGCGGGCTGCGTCACCGCGATGAGGCCGTGCGCCACAAGATGCTGGATGCCTTGGGCGATCTGGCACTGGCCGGTGCGCCGCTTTTGGGGCGGTATGAGGGGCGGCGCGCGGGCCATGCCCTGACCAATGACCTGTTGCGCGCCCTGTTCGCGCAGCCCGGCAATGTCGAACGGATCACCTGCGATGCGCAGATCAGCGCCCGCCTGCCCGGTGCCGGGGTGCATTCAGGCGAGATTCCGCACGTCGCCTGACGCCAGCCCGATGTTTTGGCCAGGGTCGCGCAGCACCTCTGTATCCAGCTAAGTGAGGTGCCTTTGCCCTTCCTTGTCAAAATTACGCCAAACCCGTTTTGCACCGTGGATTTCTGTGCTAGCACCGTCTCTAGGATTGGGCTACAAACCCGCAAGTTTGGGGAAAGGTGACGTCAGCATGAATGTCTCGGGCTTTGGCAGACAAGGTGTCTCGGCGTTGCTTCTGGCTGCGATGCTGGCCGGCTGCGGGATCAGCGGCAGGGTTGAACGCAACGAGGTCGATTATGAGAACTATTCGGCCCAGCATATTTTCGAGCGCGGTGAATACGATCTGAGCGCGAACAACCCGAAACTGGCCGCGCAGAGCTTTGCCGAGGTCGAGCGGCTTTATCCCTATTCAGAGCTGACCAAGCGGGCCGTGATCATGCAGGCCTATTCGCACCATCTGGAAAAGAACTATGAATCCAGCCGGGCCGCCGCGCAGCGCTATATCGACTTTTATCCCACCGATGAGGATGCGGCCTATGCGCAGTATCTTCTTGCGCTCAGCTATTATGACCAGATCGACGAAGTGGGCCGCGATCAGGGTCTGACCTTTCAGGCGCTGCAGGCGCTGCGCAAGGTGATCGAGGTCTATCCCGACAGTGAATATGCGCGCTCGGCGGTGCTGAAATTCGATCTGGCGTTTGACCATCTGGCCGCCAAGGAAATGGAAGTGGGCCGCTATTACCTGCGCCGCGATCATTTCACATCGGCGATCAACCGGTTCCGCGTCGTGGTCGAGGATTTCCAGACCACCTCGCACACCGCCGAAGCCCTGCACCGTCTGGTCGAGGCCTATCTGTCGCTGGGTCTGACCGATGAGGCGCAGACCGCCGGGGCGATTCTGGGCCACAACTTCCAATCGACCCAGTGGTATGAGGACAGCTATCAATTGCTGACCCGGCGCGGGCTGAAACCCGAGGCGCGCGGCGACAACTGGCTGCGTCAGGTCTATCGCCAGATGATCAAGGGCGAATGGCTGTAGTCATCATGGCTGTGGTCATCAGGGGGTCGGAATGCGTGGGTCTTGCCCACCTTGTGATGTGATGTCCGATGCTGCGCCATCTTGAAATCCGCGACATGCTGATCATTGACCGGCTGGAACTGGCGTTCCGGCCGGGGCTGAATGTGCTGACCGGGGAAACCGGCGCGGGCAAGTCGATCCTGCTGGATTCGCTGGGTTTTGTCCTGGGCTGGCGGGGGCGCGCCGAACTGGTGCGCGCCGGGGCCGATCAGGGCGAGGTCACGGCGGAATTCGATCTGCCCGAGGGGCACGGCGCCCATGCCATCCTAGATGAGGCCGGGCTGCCGGGCGGTGACAGCCTGATCCTGCGCCGCATCAACACCACCGACGGGCGCAAGACCGCATGGGTCAATGACCGGCGCTGTTCGGGCGAGGTGCTGCGCCGTCTGGGCGAGACGCTGATCGAGCTGCATGGCCAGCACGATGATCGCGGATTGCTGAATCCGCGCGGGCACCGGATGCTGCTGGATGATTTCGGCGCGTTGGAGGATTTGCGCGCGGATGTGCGCGTTGCCTGGCGCGACATGGCGCGCGCGCGCGCCGCCCTTGCGGATGCCGAGACGGCGATCGCGGCGGTGCGCAAAGAAGAAGATTTCCTGCGCCACGCGGTTGGCGAACTTGACGCGCTTGATCCGCAGCCCGGCGAAGATGCCAGTCTCGACAGCCAGCGTCGCCTGATGCAGGGGGCCGAGCGGATCCGCAGCGATGTGGAGCGTGCCGCGCAGGCCCTTGGGCTGGAGGGGGCAGAGGGTGCGGCCGGGGACGCGCTGCGCTGGCTTGAGGACGCGGCGCAGGCGGTCGAGGGGCGGCTGGACGATGCGCTGGCGGCGCTGTCGCGCGCGCTGATCGAACTGGACGAGGCCGGGCGCGGCGTCTCGGATTGCCTTGAGGCGTTGTCATTCGACCCGATGGAGTTGGAAGCCTGCGAAGAGCGGCTGTTCGCGATCCGTGCGTTGGCGCGCAAACACGCCGTCGGGGCCGATGATCTGGGCAGTTTCGCCGAGGATCTGCGCGCGCGCCTTGCCGCACTTGAGCAGGGCGATGCGGAACTGGCCGGGCTGCGCGCCGCGCTCGGTGCTGCCGAGGCAGGCTATGACCGCGCCGCCGCCGCCCTCAGTGCTGCGCGCCGCACGGCCGCGGCACGGCTGGACCGCGCGGTCAGCGCCGAACTGACCCCCCTCAAGATGGAGCGCGCGGTGTTCGAGACATCCCTCGCCCCCGCCGAGGCCGGGCCGGACGGCACCGACGAGGTGGCGTTTTGCGTGGCCACCAACCCCGGCGCACCCTCGGGGCCATTGGCCAGGATCGCATCGGGCGGGGAACTCAGCCGTTTCCTGCTGGCGCTCAAGGTCTGCCTGCATGGCGGTGACAGCGGCCTGACCCTGATCTTTGACGAGATCGACCGCGGCGTCGGCGGTGCCACGGCGGATGCGGTGGGGCGGCGGCTCAAGGATCTGGCGCAGGGCAGTCAAATCCTGGTCGTCACCCATTCCCCGCAGGTGGCCGCGCTGGCGGCGCATCACTGGCGGGTGGAAAAGCGGATGACGCAGGATCACACCCTGTCAACGGTGACGGAACTGGATCACGCCGCCCGTGTGGATGAGATCGCGCGCATGCTGTCAGGTGATCGCATCACCGACGAGGCGCGCGCCGCTGCCGAGGCGCTGATGGGCTGAGGGCCCGATCCAGCCATCGTCAGGACGACACAGGGACGACGCAGGGACGACGCGGGGCCGGCAGGCGATTGCAGTCACGACGCGGACAAGGTAGCGTGCCGCCATCCAATCAACAGGATCCCCGCCATGGCCGAAACTCCTTATCTTTTCAAGCCACTGACCCTGCGCAGCGTCCAGACGCGCAACCGTGTCGTGATTTCGCCGATGTGCCAGTATGCGGCGCATGACGGCCATATGGACGACTATCACATGGTGCATCTGGGCCGTTTTGCGATGGGGGGCGCGGGTATCGTGTTCACCGAGGCCAGCGGCGTGCAAAAGCGGGGGCGGATCACCCATGGCTGCCCGGGCCTGTGGGCCGACAGCCAGATCGCGGGGCACGCGCGCGTGGTTCAGTTTGTCATGCAACACGGCGCGGTTCCGGCAGTTCAGCTGGCACATGCCGGGCGCAAGGCGGGGATGCAGCGCCCCTGGTTCGGGAACGGCCCGCTTGATCAGGGCGATCTGGAGCGCGGCGACATGCCCTGGACGCCGGTCGGCCCCTGCGCGATCCCCGTCGCCGAAGGATGGCCCGTGCCCCATGCGCTGAGCGTGGATGAGATCCGCGCGCTGGTGGCCGACTTTGTTTCGGCCACCCGACGCGCGCTTGCGGCCGGTTACAGGATCGTCGAGATCCACGGCGCGCATGGCTATCTGATCCACAGCTTCCTGTCGCCGCTGACGAACATGCGCACCGATGAATATGGCGGTGACCTTGCGGGGCGGATGCGCCTTGCGCTGGAGGTGGCCGGGGCGGTGCGCGCGGCGTGGCCCGATGAATTGCCGCTGTTTTTCCGGACCTCGGCCGTCGATGGCGACCCGGAGGGCTGGAGCCTTGACGATACGGTCGTCCTTGCGGGCGAGTTGCGCCGGATCGGGGTGGACGTGATGGACTGCTCGTCCAGCGGGATCGCGGGTTCGGCCACGGCGGGGGGCAACACGAAACGCCAGCCCGGCTTTCAGGTGCCCTACGCCGCGCAGGTGCGCAAGGAGGCCGGGATCGCCACGATGGCGGTGGGGTTGATCACCCATCCCCTGCAGGCCGAAGCGATCGTATCAGAGGGGCGCGCCGACCTTGTCGCGATCGGGCGCGAGGCGCTTGCCAATCCGATGTGGGCCTTGCACGCCGCCCGCGACCTTGGCTTTGACAGTGATTTTTCGACCTGGCCCGAGCAATCGGGATGGTGGCTGGCGGGGCGCGAACGCAGCTCGGATTTCTATGACCCGGAGACGCCGCACGGGTAGCGCGCAACGCGCTAATTCGTCAGGCCCAGCTCATTGGATTTCACGATCGCCTTGGCGCGGGACGTGGTGCCGAACTCTTTGAGAATCGACGAGATATGCGATTTGATCGTGCTTTCGGACAGGTCCAGTTGCCGGGCGATTTCCTTGTTTGACAGTCCCTGACGCATGAGGTTGAAGACATCGTTCTGCCGCGCCGTCAGCGTGGACAGGACTGACGGCGCATTGATGCGCGGCGCGTCGGCCTGCACCGGGTTTTCGCCCTTGAGATAGCTGCGCGGCAGGAAGATCTCACCGCCGAGGATCAGCGACACCGCATGGATCAGGATTTGCGGATCGGCGGATTTGGGGATGAAACCATCCGCGCCGTTGGCCAGTGCGGTTCGGATGATGTGGTGATCCTCGATCCCCGAGATCAGCGCCACGGCGGTTGAGGGGCTGTTGAGTTTCAGCAGCGTCAGACCCTCAAGGGCCGAGACATCCGGCAAGTTGATATCCAGCAGCACCAGATCGAAACTGCCGGTGCCGCCCATCAGGGCGATGGCATCGGCAAGGGTTGCCGCCTCCGCGACATTCATGTCGGGGAAATGGCCTTCCAGCAGGTTTTTCACGCCGATGCGGATCAGATGGTGGTCGTCCACGATCATCACGTCAGTCATGTCTTTGCTCCGATGCCCCCGAAAGCGGCAGTGTCACCCATTTCGGCGCGGAAATCACGCCCAAAGTCGGGCCGCGGGCCAGAGGCGCGGTCACACTTCGATTTTCGAGGCCATGAAGATGTGATTGAACACCTGCGAGAAATCGCGCAGCAATTCGTTATGCAGCGTGGTCGTGTTGATCGCCGATTGCGAGCCGTGGCCAAGACGGGTGAAATGCGCAAGGCGGCTGTGGTCGATCAGCCGCTCTAGTTCCTTGCGCTTTTTCTGGATCGACTTGCGCACGACCGGATCCTTTTGCAGCGCGGCGGGCAGAACCAGATGCAGGCCCTGCCGGATCAGTTCCAGCATCTGCAGCAGTTCTTCGGTGCCTTCGTCGGAAAAGCGGTTCTGCTCTTTGGCGCGCGTGGCGCAGATATCGACGGCATTGTCCAGCAGGTCCGAGACATGGCGCAGGTTGGTCGACAGCAGCAGCAGGCTCATCGCCTTGTTGTTGTCGCTTTCCGAGATCTCTTCGCGGGTCACGTCGGTCAGGAAAAGGATCAGTTCCTCGCAGATCGCGCTGACACGGGCGCGCTGTACCTTGA
>CAKSUL010000047.1 GCA_934501475.1 uncultured Roseovarius sp.
CCCCCGGAATCAGCATGGACGCCGTGGTGATCCCGCTGGAGAGGTCGATCAGGTAGAACATGAACGCGACCCCGATCAGCGGCCCGATCGTGGTGCCCGCGCCGCCCAAAAGCACCCAGAGCAGCGGCAGGATCGAGTATTGCACCGTGGCGAATGTCGCGCCCGCAGTCCCGAACAGCAACGCATAGGCCGCCCCCGCCAGACCCGAGATCGTGCCCGAGACGATGACCGCGATCAGCTTGCGCCGGTGCGTGTCATAGCCCAGCATCATCGCGCGTTCCTCGTTCTCGCGGATGGCGATCAGCGAGCGCCCGAAAGGCGATTGCACCAGCCGCGCGGTGGCCAGCAGGCAGAGCGAGAACAGGGTCAGCGCCGCGAAATAGCGCGCCATGTCGCCGCTCAGGTCCACGCCCCACAGGATGCGCGCGGCGCGCGGCAGGACAAACCCTTCGTCGCCGCGCGTGATCGTGCCGAAATAGATCACCGCAAGATAGCCGGCCTGCGCAAACATCAGCGTCACGATCATGAAGGCCACACCCCTGGTGCGCAGCGCCAGGAACCCGGTCAGCGCCGAGACCGCCAGCGCCGCGATCAGCCCGGCCCCAAGCGCAGGCAGGGCGGTGAGGCCGAAAAACTGGATCGGCAGTGCCAGACCATACATCCCGGCCGCAAAGAACAGCGCATGACCCAGGCTGAGCAAGCCGGTATATCCGAACAGGAAATTGAACCCGATGGCATAGATCGCCAGCACCATGATCCGCGCCAGATTGCCGACATGATAGGTGGGCAGCACGAAAAACATCAGCGCCAATGCCGCGATGATGCCCAGATGCAGCAGGTCTGCCCGTCTTGCCACGCTCATCTGGGCGCGCGTCCCATCAACCCTTGCGGGCGAAAGATCAGCACCATGGCCACGGCCAGCGTCGCGATGATCTTGGCCAATGTGGGTGAGAAAAAGACCGAGATGATGCCGTCGCTCATCCCGATCAGGATCGCGGCCACGACCGTGCCGGGCAGGCTGCCGAGGCCGCCGATGATCACCACGATGAAGGACAGCAACAGCGGATCATGCCCCATCAGGTAATGCGCCTGCTGGATCGGCACCACCAGCACCGCACCGACGGCGGCCAGCGCCGCGCCAAGCGCGAAGACCCACATATAGACCCGCCCGACCGGCACGCCAAAGGCCTGCGCCGTCTCGCGATCCTGTTGCGTGGCGCGCATGATCAGCCCGGCGCGGCTGCGCGTGATCACCAGCCACAGCGCGCCCAGCACCAATGCGGCGGCGACGATCACGAACAGCTTGTAACTGGTGGTGCTCAGCCCCCAGGGCCAGATCATCGCCAGCCCGCGATCCGAAACCTCGACCCAGGGCAGGGCCAGCCGCGTATTGAAGGGGGGCTGCACCGGGCGCGCATCGGGCCCGAACCCCAGCAGCGTGCCTTGCTGGATGATATAAAGCAGGCCGATCGTGGCCACGATGGTGCGGTCGGGATCATATGAGACGCGCTGCAGGATCAGCCTGTCCGCCGCCGCCGCAAGCACCCCCACCACAAGCGGGGCAACCAACAGCGCCGCGACAAACCCGATGGCCGGATGCCCGCCCAGCATGTTGGCGCACCACCATGCAATCACCGCGCCCAGCATGAAGAATTCGCCATGGGCGACATTGACCACCCGCATCACGCCGAACACGATGCTGAGTCCCATGGCCGTCAGCGCCAGGATGGCCGCCGTCACCGCACCCTCGAGTGAGGCAAGCAACAGATGAGGGCCAAAGTCCAAGATGCGATCCTTTCCGGGGCGGTGGGGTCTGCTCTCTCATAGGGGATGACGCATTCCAGAGCCAGAGCAATTGAAATCACGCCGGTTGCGCGCTGTCGATCCGCGCGCGGCGGCGTGGGTCACATGCCTGTGCAGGAATGCACGAATACGGCTTGATCCCCGGCGCGCGGCGGTGGTATCAGAGCGGCGGTCGCGGGTGTAGTTCAATGGTAGAACGGCAGCTTCCCAAGCTGCATACGAGGGTTCGATTCCCTTCACCCGCTCCAATCCCTCCAACGCATAAACGCATTGCCCCTGATCGGTCGGGCCTCCGTCCCGATGTCAGCGATCCAGCCCGAGCATGGCGCGCAGGGCGGCCGGGGTTGCACCCTCTTCGCGGTATCTGGCGATGGCGCGCGCATCGTCGCGTTTGGCCAGGCGCTTGCCCGTATCATCGCGGATCAGGCGGTGGTGGTGATAGACCGGCGTCGGCAGGTCCAGCAGGCGCTGCAGCACCACATGGATCCGTGTCGCCTCGGACAGATCGGCGCCGCGCACCACGTCGCTGATGCCTTGCGCGCCGTCATCCAGCACCACCGACAGGTGATAGGACGTGCCCATGTCGCGCCGTGCCAGCACGATGTCGCCGATCCCGGCCAGGATGTCGCGCGCCTCAAAGCGGATGGTCTGGCGGACCGTGCCGGGGCCGTCACCACACTCGACATAGACGAATTCGGCGGGGGCAAGGGTCTCCATCGCGCGCGCCATGTCCAGGCGCAGATGCGCGTCGCGCGACCTGGGGCCGGCGGGGCCGGCGGGGCGGTGCGCGGGGCGGCAGGTGCCGGGATAGATCACGCCATCCGGGCCGATCGGCGCGCCGCCCTCCTGCGGGGCCGAGGTGGCCTCGGCGATGTCGCGGCGCGTGCAGGTGCAGGGATAAAGCAGCCCGCGCGCCCAGAGATCATCCAGCGCCGCCGCATAGGCCGACGCGCGATCGGATTGGCGCATCACCGGGCGGGGCCATGACAGGCCCAGCCAGGTCAGGTCGTCATGGATCTGCGCTTCCCAGTGGGCGCGGCAGCGGGTGCTGTCTATATCCTCGATCCGCAACAGGAAACGCCCGCCCGCATCCTGCGCCATGTCATGCGCCAGCAGCGCCGAATAGGCGTGGCCCAGATGCAGCGGGCCGGTGGGGGACGGGGCGAAGCGCGTCGTGAAGGGGGGGGCGTTGGTCACGATCAATCCGGGCGCGGCGCGCTCAATTGGCCGTCCGGTCCAGCCAGCCGGCCCAGGCGGCCTTGGCGCGGTCGGTATAGGCCTTGTAGCGGTCCTTGCGCCCGCGCCGCCCGCCTTTCAGGCCCTCGACCGGGCGGAACAGGCCGAAATTGATGTTCATCGGCTGAAAGGTCCTGGCCTCGGCCCCGCCGGTGATGTGATGGATCAGCGCGCCCATGGCGCTGTCCTGCGGTGGTGGCGGCAACGGGGTGCCCAATATCTCAGCGGCGGCAAGCCGGCCTGCCAGCAGGCCCATGGCCGCGGATTCGACATAGCCCTCGACGCCGGTGATCTGCCCGGCGAAACGGATATGCGGGCGCGTGCGCAGGCGCATCTGTTCGTCCAGCAGCGTGGGCGAATTGAGGAATGTGTTGCGGTGGATGCCGCCCAGGCGGGCAAAGCTGGCATTCTCGAGCCCCGGAATCATGCGCAGCACGTTCGTCTGCGCGCCGTATTTCATTTTAGTCTGGAATCCCACGATGTTATAAAGCGTTCCTAATGCGTTGTCGCGGCGCAGTTGCACCACCGCCCAGGGTTTGACATCGGGTTGATGCGGGTTGGTCAGCCCGACAGGTTTCATCGGACCGTGGCGCAGGGTCTCGCGCCCGCGCTCGGCCATCACCTCGATCGGCAGGCATCCGTCAAAGTAAGTGGCGGTCTCGCCCTCGTGAAACTCGGTCTTGTCGGCGGCCAGAAGGGCGTCGATGAACGCCTCATAGGTGTCGCGATCCATCGGGCAGTTGAGATAGGCGGTGCGCTCGGCCTCGGTATCGCCCTTGTCATAGCGCGACTGCATCCAGGCGCGGGACATGTCGATGCTGTCATGGTGGATGATCGGCGCGATCGCATCGAAAAACGCCAGCGCCTCGCGGCCGGTTTCCTCGGCGATCGCCTGGCCCAGCCCCTCGGAGGTCAGCGGGCCGGTGGCGATGATCCAGTGGCCATCGGCGGGCAGGGTGGTGATCTCGCCCGGTTCCAGCGTGACAAGCGGATGGGCCAGCAGGGCCTGCGTGACGCTGCGCGCGAACGGGTCACGATCCACCGCCAACGCGCCCCCCGCAGGCAGGCGGTGACGGTCGGCCGTGGCCATGATCAGCCCTTCGGCCCGGCGCATTTCCCAATGCAACAGCCCGACGGCGTTCTGTTCATCATCATCCGAGCGGAAGGAATTCGAGCAGACCATCTCGGCTAGGTCACCGGTGCGATGCGCGAATGTGCCAACGGCGGGACGCATTTCGTGCAGGGTGACGGGAACGCCCATATTGGCCGCCTGCCAGGCGGCCTCGGACCCGGCCAGGCCACCGCCGATGATATGCAATCTCTTGTTCATATCCGCGATCTAAGTCATCGCGCGCGCTTTGGAAAGGGTCAGGACGGGGGCGCGCGCGCCAAGCCCGCCCGCACCGGATCAAGCGCCAGTCCCGAGGGCACCGCGTCGGGCACGCCCAGGCGTCCATGTTTGGCAATCGGATCCTCCAGCGCGGTGAGAAAGGCAATGATCGCGGCGACCTCATCATCGTTCAGCGCGACAGGCTCCAACTCGACCGCCATGCCGATGCGCAGCACCTCGTCGAAATCATCCAGCGCGGCCGTGTCGGCGTCGTTCAGTCGAATATCGTGCAGGCGGGCATATTCAGGCGTGTATTCGGCCAGCATGGTCAGCGGGTCAAGATGATGGCGGATCATGTCGCCCAGATCGGCATAGGCCCCGGTATGGCCATAAGGCGCGGTCAGGGTGACATTGCGCAGCGATGGCGTGCGAAAGCGATAGGCATCTTTCGCGTCCCCCGTCACGCCCGCGCGCCCGTGATCGCCGTAACCGCCCGCGCCATGCCCCTTGCCGGGGCCGAATTGCGGGATGCCGATGGCGTGAAAATCATGGTCAGTCAGAAACGGGCCGCTGTGACAGGTGCCGCAGCCGGCCTTGCCGTAAAACAGTGACAGCCCGCGGATCTGTTCATTGCCAAGCGCGTTGTCATCGCCGCGCAGGAACGCGTCAAAAGCCGAGTCGGTCGAGCGGAACTCGAACGTGATGTAATCGGCCAGCACCCGACCGATATCGGTGATGTGGATCGGCTCATCCGGCCCCAGAATCCACGCGAACCGGCGTCTGTAATCCGGCACATCCCCAACCCGGCGCGCCAGCATCTGCCAGGCGCCGTGCAACCCGTGGATGTTGCCCGTCGCGATGGCATCGGCAACCGGATTTTCACCCGGCTGGCCGGTCATTTCGTCATGTGAGGTGATGGGCAGTATCGCCTGCGCCGCCAGCGCTGAGGGCACCGGGCGTTCCAGTTCGAACCCGACGGGCATGCGCATGTTGAATCGTGCGCTATCGTCGATCTGCACCCGCCCGTCATGAAACAGCGTCACGAATTCGCGCGCACCCAGATTGAACAAGGACGGCGCGTTGCGCGCGATGCGGGCCGGGGGAATGTTGCGCGCATCGACAACACGATCCGGGCCCAGCCCGGTGCCGCCTTCGCCGATGGACAGGGACATCGCATCACCGCTGCCCATGCTGGGGTGATGACAGGTCGCGCAGGAGATGTTGGAATTGCCCGACAGGATCGGATCAAAGAACAGGTCGCGACCCAGAAAGACAGAAGTCGCGCCCGGAACCGGGAAATCGTCGTGGGTCACCGCCCGTGGTAAATCTGCGGCCAGAGAGAGGCTGGCCTGGAGGAAAAATGCAGTGGCGGTAACCCAAATGATCTTCATTCCAGAATTAGCCTTAAATAATATCTTTGAAAAGAATTAGTTAATAGTTTGCGGCGAAAAAATGAAAAATGTGGAAAAAATGCGGCTCGAATTTGGAAACAGCCGTCAACAGATTGTTCTCAAATAAGAAACCGGGTCGATATGGGGGCGTCGCCCTGGGCGGAATTACGCCCGGCGCTGCGGCGCATTCATGCCCGGGCGATGACCTGCATGGCCTACTGAACCCATTTCGGCGTGCGTTTTTCGATGAACGCCTTGATGCCTTCGGCGGTTTCGCGGGTCAGCATGTTTTCGACCATGGCGTTGCCGGTATAGGCATAGGCCTGTTCGACCGGCATTTCGAGCTGGCTATAGAACGCCTCTTTGCCGATGCGCACGGCGGTTCCCAGCTTGTCGGCCACAGTGCGCGCCAGCGAATCGGTCTCGGCCGCCAGTTTCTCGGGGGCGACGGCGCGGTTGATCAGGCCCATCTCGGCGGCGCGGAACGTGTCGATGAAGGCGCCGGTGGTCAGCATCTCGAACGCCTGCTTGCGCGGAATGTTGCGGCTGAGCGCGACCATCGGCGTGGAGCAGAACAGCCCGATATTGACGCCATTCACCCCAAAGCGCGTGCCATGCGCGGCCACGGCCATGTCACAGGACGCGACCAACTGACAGCCCGCCGCGGTGGCGATGCCCTGGACCTGCGCGATCACCGGCTGGGGCAGGGTGCGGATGGATTGCATGATCGCCGAGCAGCGGGCGAACAGATCCTGAAAATAGGCCCGTCCGCCATCCGCCGCCTTGCGCCCCGCAGTCATTTCCTTGAGATCATGCCCGGCGCAAAACGCCTTGCCCGCACCCGAAATGATCACGACGCGGATGTGGGGCTGGTCGCGCAGCGCGTCCAGTTCGGATCGCAGCGCCGCCAGCATCGCATCGCTGAGCGCGTTCAGCTTTTCCGGGGCGTTGAGGGTGAGGCGGGCGATTGCACCGTCATCAGCGCGTTCGAGAATTGCCATCTTGAGTCTCCGACTGTGATCAGGTCATGTTGAATCGCATTTCGCAGCTTGCCGCCTCTGGCCGGGACGTTAAAGCCAAATGTGAACGTCACGGATCATACCGCCATCCAGACCGGGAGAAAACCATGCAACCGAAGATGACCGCCGCCGCACTGGCGCAGTTCCTGGAGGCGGAGTTTCCCCAGGTGCAGGGCGAGATCGCCATCGAAGAGGTGGCGGCGATGCGTATCCGCACGCGCCTGATGGTGCAGGAACGCCATCTGCGCCCCGGCGGCACGGTGTCGGGGCCGTCGATCTTTGCGCTGGCGGATGTGTCGGTTTACCTTGCGGTGCTGGCGATGATCGGCCCCGAGGGGCTGGCCGTGACCACCAGTTGTTCGCTCGATTTCATGCGCAAACCCGCCGCAGGGCGCGACCTGATCGCTGACTGCCGGCTGTTGAAACTGGGCCGGGTTCTGGCGGTGGGGGATGTGCTGGTGCGCTCGGACGGGAGCGATGCGCCGGTGGCGCGGGCCAGCATGACCTATTCGATTCCGCCGAAAGCGGTCAGCACCGGCGCGTGATCCGGGAGATAGCGCTGGCGTGATGTGATCCGATCACCGCTGCGCGGATATCGGGGGCAGGAGCCTCCGGCGGGGATATTTGGGGCAAGAAGAAGGGCGCCGTGTCTGTCCGGGTGAGGCGGGGCACCCGGACAGACGCGCCGATCAGCGGTTTTCGATGTCGGTATAGTCGCGCAGCGTCGCGCCCTGGTAGAGTTGGCGGGGGCGGCCGATCTTGAGTTGTGGATCGGCGATCATTTCCTTCCACTGCGAAATCCAGCCGACGGTGCGCGACACTGCAAAGATCGGTGTGAACATCGATGTGGGAAAGCCCATCGCCTCGAGAATGATGCCCGAATAGAAATCGACATTCGGGAACAGCTTCTTCTCGACGAAATAGGGATCTGCAAGGGCCTGTTTCTCAAGTTCCTTGGCCACCTGGAGCGTCGGGTTGTCATCGATTCCCAGCAGGTCCAGCACTTCATCGGCGGATTGCTTCATCACCTTGGCGCGCGGGTCGAAATTCTTGTAGACGCGGTGGCCAAAGCCCATCAGGCGGAAATCGTCGTTCTTGTCCTTGGCGCGGGCGATATATTCGGGGATGCGATCCACCGTGCCGATTTCGCGCAGCATTTCTAGGCAGGCCTGATTGGCGCCGCCATGGGCCGGGCCCCAGAGGCAGGCAATCCCGGCCGCGATGCAGGCGAAGGGATTGGCCCCGGAGGAGGAGGCGAGGCGCACTGTCGAGGTCGAGGCGTTTTGTTCGTGATCCGCGTGCAGGGTGAAAATGCGGTCCATGGCGCGGCTGAGGATCGGGTTCACCTCATAATCCTCGGCCGGGACGGCAAAGCACATGCGCAGGAAATTCGAGGCGTAATCCAGATCGTTGCGCGGATATTCAAATGGCTGGCCGATGGTGTATTTGAAGGCCATGGCCGCGATCGTGGGCATCTTGGCGACCATGCGGACCGACGCCACCTCACGTTGCCAGGGATCGCTGACATCGGTGCTGTCGTGATAGAATGCGCTGAGCGCGCCGACCACGCCGACCATGATCGCCATCGGGTGCGCGTCACGTCGGAAGCCACGGAACAGATACATCATCTGTTCATGGATCATCGTGTGATGGGTGATGCGGCTTTCGAAATCTTCCAGTTGCGCGACCGAGGGCAATTCCCCGTAAAGCAGCAGGTAGCACACTTCGAGATAGTGGGATTTTTCGGCCAGTTGGTCGATCGGATAGCCGCGATGCAGCAATTCGCCCTTTTCGCCGTCGATGAAGGTGATCGTGCTGTCGCAACTGGCGGTCGAGGTGAAGCCGGGGTCATAGGTGAACACGCCGGCCTGAGCATAGAGTTTGCGGATATCCACGACATCCGGACCCGCCGTCGGCGAGAAAATGGGCAGTTCATACGTCTCTGAGCCGATGCTGAGTTTTGCGGATTTCGTGGAGTCAGCCATGTAGGTTCCTTCCTGTTCCTCGCCGGGCGCGCAACGCGGCCCATACTGCTTATTCATTGCTTATTCCAGCCAGGTTTCGGCGAGGTTAACTGCCGTTCTGGGCTGCGTCCCGGATCCGGGCAATGGTTTCGTCCTTGCCAAGCACCAGCATCATGTCGAACACACTGGGTGTTGCATTGCGCCCTGCCAATGCGGCCCTGAGGGGGCCTGCCAGTTTGCCGAATGTGATGCCATGGTCGTCTGCGACGCGCGATGTCGCCGCCTCCAGATGCTCACGCGCCCAACTAGCATTTTGCAGATGCGGCGTCAATTCCAACAGTATACCACGGGATACCTCATCGAGATGCGCGGCCGCTTTCTCGTCTGGAACGATGGGCCGGGATGACAGGATAAACTGCGCTTTATCAGTCAGTTCAACGAATGTCTTCGCGCGATCCTTGAGGCAATACATCCCCGCCAGCATCCGTGCATTTTTTTCGTCATCAAGGGCAGGCTCACCGATGGCCGCGCGGTATGCGCCCCATTCATGCAGCAGTGCAGCATCATCCGCCGCAGCAATGTGGCGGCCACAGATATTGTCCAGTTTCTTGAAGTCGAACCGGGCCGGGGATTTGCCGATTCCGTCAAGACCAAACCACGCCTGTGCCTGTGCGTCGGTGAAAAACTCGTCGTCGCCGTGGCTCCAGCCGAGGCGGGCCAGATAGTTGCGCATTCCGGCGGCAGGGTATCCCATCTGCTGATATTCCTCGACGCCAAGTGCGCCGTGGCGTTTGCTGAGTTTCTTGCCATCGGGGCCGTGGATCAGCGGGATATGCGCATAGACCGGCAATGGCCAACCCATCGCGGCATAGATCATCATCTGGCGCGCGGCGTTGTTGAGGTGGTCATCGCCGCGGATCACATGGGTCACGCCCATGTCATGATCATCCACCGCCACCGCCAGCATATAGACCGGCGTCCCGTCCGAGCGCAGCAACACCATGTCGTCCAGCTGATCATTGCGGATGGTCACATCGCCCTGCACGCGGTCGCGGATCACGGTGACGCCGTCGCGCGGGGCCTTGATGCGGATCACATACGGGGCGTCCGGATGCATGGCCGGGTCGCTGTCACGCCAGGGGCTGTGAAACAGGGTCGAGCGCCCATCGGCCTTGGCCGTGTCCCGGTAGGATTGGATTTCCTCCTGCGTTGAAAAGCACTTGTAGGCCGTTCCTGATGCAAGCATCTGCTGCGCGACCTCGGCGTGGCGGGGCGCGCGCTCGAACTGGCTGATGGCTGCGCCGTCGTGATCCAGCCCCATCCAGGCCATGCCATCCAGAATCGCCTGCGTCGCCTCGGGGGTCGAGCGGGCGCGGTCCGTGTCCTCGATCCGCAGAAGGAATTTTCCGCCGCGTCCACGCGCAAACAGCCAGTTGAACAGCGCGGTGCGCGCGCCGCCGATATGCAGATAGCCGGTTGGCGACGGGGCAAAGCGGGTCACGACGGGTTGGGACATCGGGAAAATTAACCTTTCGGTAACGATGGGGGGCGTAGATTTGCATTGTCTATCGGCGCGGCGGAAAGGAAACAAGTGGCGGCTGTCTGGAGCCATCTGCAATCGGCGCTGCTGGTGCAGCGCGGCTATCTGTTTCCGTGGGTTCCGGTCGCGTTGGCGGCGGGAATTGCGGTGTTTTTCCATCTGAAAACAGAGCCGTCCGTCATGCTCCTTGTCGCGGCGGCGGGCGTGGCGGTGGTGCTGATGGCGGTCGCCAGCGTGATGACCGGCGCGCTGATGCCGGTCGTGATGGCCGCGGCGCTGGTGCTGGCGGGGCTATCTATTGCGGGCGCGCGCGCGCATCAGGTGGCGGGTCCGGTGATCGGCTGGCGCTATTACGGCCCTGTCGAAGGGCGGATTGTCGCGATTGACAGATCAGGGTCGGACGCGGTGCGCCTGACGCTGGACCGGGTGCATCTGCGCGACATGCCCCCGACGCGGGTGCCGACGCGCGTGCGGATATCTCTGCACGGGGCCGGGGGCGACGCGCCTGTGCCAGGGCTGCGGGTGATGACCACGGCGCATCTTGCCCCGCCCAACGGCCCGGTTGAGCCGGGCGGTTTCGATTTTCAGCGCCATGCCTGGTTCCAGCAGATCGGGGCGGTCGGCTATACGCGCGTGCCGGTGCTGGCGCTGGCACCGCCCAGTGGCGCGCAACCGCTGTTTCGCGCGCGCATGGCCTTGTCCGCGCATGTGCAGGACGTTTTGCCCAGCGAGGTCGGGGCCTTTGCCGCGGCGATCATGACCGGGGACCGATCGGGCATGGGGCAGGACACGCTCAGCGCGCTCAGGGTTTCGAATCTGGCGCATCTGCTGGCGATTTCGGGCCTGCATATGGGGCTGTTGGCGGGGTTTGTCTTTGCCGCGTTCCGGATCGGGTTTGCCCTCTGGCCATGGCTGGCGCTGCGTGCGCCGGTCAAGAAAATGGCGGCGGGCCTCGCATTGATGGCCGCGGCCGGGTATCTGGCGCTGTCGGGGGGGAATGTCGCGACCGAGCGGGCCTTTGTCATGGTCGCGGTGGTGTTGATCGCGGTGATGTTCGACCGGCGCGCGATGAGCCTGAGGGCGGTGGCGCTGGCGGCGGTGATCGTTCTGACGCTGCGTCCCGAGGCGCTGATGGGGCCCGGATTCCAGATGTCCTTTGCCGCCACGACGGCGCTGATCGCGGTCTTTGGCTGGATCAACCGACGCGATTGGCAGGTCGGGCCGCGCTGGTTGCGCCCCGTGATGGCGGTGGTGATCTCATCCTTTGTGGCGGGCGCGGCGACGGCCCCGGTGGCGGCGGCGCATTTCAATCAGATCGCGCATTTCGGATTGATCGCGAACCTGGCCAGCGTGCCGTTGATGGGCGTGCTGGTGATGCCGGCGGCAGTGATCGCGGCCTGTCTGTTGCCGCTGGGGTTGGAGTGGATCGCGCTCTGGGTGATGGGGCTGGGCCTGCGCTGGATCCTCGGGGTGGCGCATCATGTCTCGGGTCTGGAGGGCGCGCGCGGCATGGTGGTCAGCCCCGGTGACATGGTGCTGCCGATGATCGCCCTCGGGGCGCTGGTGGTGATCCTGTGGCAGGGGCGCGCGCGCGTGATCGGGGTTGTGCCGATGGTTCTGGGATTTGTCCTGTGGGGCCAGGGCGAGCGGCCGGATGTGCTGATCTCGGACACGGGCGTATTGGTCGGGGTGATGACCGAACAGGGGCGTGCCCTGAGCAAGGCGCGCAGTGCGGGGTTCGTTGCGATGAACTGGCTTGAGAATGACGGCGATTCGTCACTGCAAGAGGCGGCAGCGCAGCGTTGGGGCGAGGTGGGCAAAGGCCGCATTGCGGTGCGGGCGTTGGCGGGCAAGCGCGCTTTGGCCACCCTGACCGGGTGCAGCAAAGACGAATGGCTGGTTCTGACCACCGACCCGCCCGAAGGGCTGGACTGCACTGTCATCCATCCCGGAACGTTGCGCGAAACCGGCGCGATGGCGCTTTATGACCGCGGGGGCAGGATCGAGGTGGTCACGGCGCGCCAGATCACCGGCGCGCGGCTGTGGAATACACGCTGATCGGTATCAGTAGGTTCGGATCAGACCGACCAGACGCCCCTGCACCTTGACCTTGTCATCGGGCAGGATACGGGTTTCATAGAGCGGGTTCGCCGCCTCGAGCGCGATGGCACCGCCGCGGCGGAAAAACCGCTTCAGCGTCGCCTCCTGATCCTCGATCAGGGCCACGACGATGTCACCGTTATCGGCGGTATTCGTCTCGCGGATCACCACGATATCGCCGTCATTGATCCCGGCGTCGATCATCGAATCACCCTTGACCTCAAGCGCGTAATGCTCGCCCGGGCCGCTGACCATGGCGCCGGGCACGGCGACGTTATGGGAGGCGTGTGAAATCGCCTCGATCGGGACGCCGGCGGCGATCCGGCCCATGACCGGAATTTCCAGCGCATGCGCGGCCTCGACCGGTTGGGCGTTGGCGGGCCTTGGCGTTGACGGGCGATCACCCTCGATCACGCGGGGGGTAAAGCCGTGGGCAGGCGCGCCCCCCAGGCTTTCGGGCAGTCTGACGATCTCGAGCGCGCGGGCGCGATGCGCAAGGCGGCGGATGAACCCGCGTTCCTCAAGCGCCGTGATCAGGCGGTGAATCCCCGATTTCGAGCGCAGATCAAGCGCCTCTTTCATCTCGTCAAAGCTGGGCGGGACGCCGTCGCGTTTCACGCGTTTGTTGATATAGTCCAGCAAATCCAACTGCTTCTTGGTCAGCATTACGTGCGCCCTCCCGCATAAATCCACCTTTGTTCTACGCATGTTCCCGTTTTGTGTCAACAGGAATGCGCAAAACGGTCACAGGGGGATATAGTCCATGATTTCACCGGCCTTGCGCGCGGGATCATCGACGGGGCGCACCAACAGGGCGTTGGCCGCGCTCAGCACGCTCAGCAGGGCGCTGTCCTGATGGGGATGCGCGGTGATCGTGCCATTGGCCAGCGTCGCGCGCATGTAATGTTCGCGCGGACCGTTGGCGGCAAGACCCACAGCCAGCGGCGCTGACAGGCGCGCCGCCCGCGCCGCCCCGAGGCCCAGCATCGCGCGCAGCATGGGGGCCAGAAACACATGGCCGCACACCATCGCCGACACCGGGTTGCCGGGCAGGCCGATCATTGCCGCATCGCCCATGCGCCCGGCCATGAGCGGTTTTCCGGGGCGCATGGCGATCTTGTAAAAGGCCTGCTCAAGCCCGCGTTTCTGCGCCACCGGGCCGACCAGATCATGATCGCCCACCGAGGCCCCGCCAATCGTCACCACCAGATCCGCGCCCTCGGCCAGATCGAACACCGCGTTGAGGCTGTTTTCACTGTCGCGCGCAATCGGCAACAGGCGCGCATTTGCACCAAGATCATCCAGTAACGCCTTGAGACCAAAGGAATTCGACGCGATGATCTGATCCGGACCGGGGGTTTCGCCCGGCATGACCAGCTCATCCCCGGTCGAGATGATGGCGACGCGGGGGCGCGTGATCACCGGCACCTCGGCGATGTTCATCGAGGCCAGCAGGGCCACGTCCGACGGCGACAGGCGGCGCGGCGCATCCAGCGTCTGACCGATGCGGAAATCCCCGCCGGCGGGGCGGATATGCGGGTTGTCGCCCAGATTGTCACCCAGGGTGATCCGGTTGGCGTCGCGTGTGACATCCTCCTGGATGATCACGCGGTCCGCGCCGATCGGCAGGGGGGCGCCGGTAAAGATGCGCACCGCCTGGCCGGGGCCGACAGCCGCGTCAAAGCGGTGCCCGGCGGCGGATTCCCCGATCACCTCAAGCGTGGCGCCGGGGCGGACGTCAGCAGCGAGCACCGCATAGCCATCCATCGCCGAGGCGGCGAAGGGGGGCTGGTCCCGCGTGGCGGCGACGGGGCGGGCCAGAACCCGGCCGGACGCCTCGATCAGGGGCACGGTTTCCTCGGGCCCGGTGCGCACCAGGGTGAACAGCAGGTCGAGCGCTTGGTCTACGGTGATCATCTCAGGGCCTTTTACATTCATTCAGCGGTGTAGAGGCCTGATTTGCCGCCATCTTTCAGGATTACGCGGATGCCGCCAATCTGCATTCCACGATCCACCGCCTTGGCCATGTCATAGACCGTGAGGGCGGCGGTGCTGACGGCGGTCAGTGCCTCCATCTCGACGCCGGTCTGGCCGGTGGTCTTGACCGTGGCCTCGATCCGCACGCCCGGCAGGTCGGGGTCCAGCGTCAGGGCGACGGCGACCCGGGCAATGGCAAGCGGATGGCACAGCGGGATCAGATCGGCGGTCTTCTTGGCGCCCATGATCCCGGCAAGGCGGGCCACCGACAGGACATCGCCTTTCTTGGCGCGGCCTTCGCTAATGATATCAAAGGTTTCTCGCATCATCTTGATGTGGCCTTCGGCGGTGGCCACGCGGTCCGTGATCGCCTTTTGCGACACATCGACCATATGGGCATTGCCTGCCCCGTCAAAATGGGTCAGCCCACCTGTCGCGCCTTGATCCTGCGCCATCACATGCCACCGGCGGTCAGGGGCGAACTGAGC
>CAKSUL010000048.1 GCA_934501475.1 uncultured Roseovarius sp.
CATCCCGGCAGCGTGGCCAGTGACAGCAGTAGCAGCGGCAACAGCGGCAGATGCAGGCGCATGGGCGGGCTCCGTCATTTCGTTGCGCATCAGGAACAATACTGCGCGCCGGATTGCAAGATGGCCGGCGCGGTTTTTCGCGCGCCCATGACCTGCGGGCCTCAGTGCCCCATGATCATCCCTTGCAGCGCATCCTTTTCCATCGCCAGTTCGGTCAGGCGCGACAGCACCACATCGCCGATGGTGACGATACCCACCAGTTTCCCGTCCTCCAGGACCGGCATATGGCGGAACCGGCCTTCGGTCATCCGCATGAGCACTTCGTCCGATGTGTCGCCAAGCGCGCAGCAAACCGGATTGCGGGTCATCATCTCGTCGATGGTCTCGTCCAGGCACCCGGCCCCGCGCACCGCGAGCGAGCGCACGATGTCACGCTCGGACAGGATGCCCTCGACCTTGATATCGTCGCTCGACACCACCAGGCCGCCAATGCGCCGTTCGGCCAGGATGCGCGCCGCATCCGACACCAGCGTGCCGGGCGCGATGGTCACGACTTTGGAACTGCCCTTGGCCTTCAGTATTTGTTGCACCAGCATGACCGGCCTCCTTTCGTGAACTTTCAAGGGGTTCAACGTCCACGATCCGCGCAAACCTGTCAAGCGGTGCCATCGCATCGGGGCAGCCCGGGCGCGATGTTTCACTCATCTTCCTGGGTGATCGCCTCAAGGCGCGCCACCTCGCGGCGCAGCCCGTCGGCCAGTTGCGCGGCAAAGCGGTTCATCCGCTCGAGGCGGCGGTCATCGGCGTGGCGGATCAGATAGAAACTGCGCGTCAGGCCGATTCTGTCGGGCAGCACCTTTTCCAGCCCGCGCCCGAACGGGATGGTGAAATCATGCACGAATCCGATCCCAGCCCCCTGCCGTATCCAGTTGAACTGAACCGAGACCGAGTTGCTGGCCAGTTGCACCGCCGTCAGTCCGGCCTCGGCCAGATAATCGACCTCCTTGTCGAAAATCATGTCCTGAATATAGCCGATGATCCGGTGGTGTTTCAGATCCTCGATACCGTGGATCGGGGCCGCGCTGCGCAGGTATTTGCGTGAGGCGACCAGATGCAGCCTGTAATCGGTCAGCTTCTGCACGCTCAGCCGCCCGGCGGTGGGGGCGCTGACGCCGATCGCCATGTCCGCCTCACGCTTGGACAGGTTGAACACGCGTGGCAAGGCAACGATCTGGATTTCCAGATCCGGGTTCCTCTCGACGATCTCGGAACAGACCTGCGGCAGGACGAAATTCGCCGCCCCGTCCGGTGCGCCGACGCGGATCTGCCCGGTCAACTGCCCCTCATGCCCGGCCAGCCCCTCGAAGGCGGCGCTCATTTCCTGCTCGGCGCGCATCGCATGCTCCAGCAGCCGCTGCCCGTCATTGGTCAGCGCATACCCTTGCGGCGATTTCGCGAATAGCGGCGCGGCCAGCGTCTCTTCGAGGCGCGCGATGCGCCGCCCCACCGTGGCCGGGTCCACCTTCAGCAACCGCCCTGCCCCTGACAGGCTTTCGCTGCGCGCGACGGCCAGAAAGATCCTGATGTCGTCCCATTGTGGCTGCACAATCATCCCCTTTGCATTTTTGCAGATCACTTTTGCCACATTGCCCCTTTTCCCGGCAATTCTGCAAGGCTACTGTGCAGCCAACCGACATCAACCCTGAGGGAGCGTTCCATGAAAGAACTCACACATTATATCGGCGGCGAACATGTCAAAGGCACGTCCGGACGGTTTTCCGACGTCTACAACCCCGCGACCGGCGAAGTGCAGGCCAAATGCCCGCTGGCCAGCCCCGAGGAAATGGACAAGGCCGTCAAGATCGCCGAGGCGGCACAGCCGGATTGGGCCGCGACCAACCCGCAGCGCCGCGCGCGCGTGCTGATGCAATTCGTGCATCTTCTCAACCGCGACATGGACAAACTGGCCGAAGCCCTGTCGAAAGAGCACGGCAAGACCCTGCCCGACGCCGCCGGCGACGTGGTGCGCGGCCTTGAAGTGGTCGAATACTGCATCGGCGCGCCCGAAATGCTGAAAGGCGAATATTCCGACGGCGCAGGCCCCGGCATCGACGTCTATTCCATGCGCCAGCCCCTGGGCGTCACCGCCGGCATCACGCCGTTCAACTTTCCGGCGATGATCCCGATGTGGATGTTCGCGCCGGCCATCGCCAGCGGCAACGCCATGATCCTGAAACCCAGCGAGCGCGATCCCTCGGTTCCGCTGATGCTGGCCGAACTCTTTGAAGAGGCCGGATTGCCCAAGGGCATCCTTCAGGTCGTCAACGGTGACAAGGGCGCGGTCGATGCGATCCTCGCGCATCCGGTGATCCAGTCGGTCGGTTTTGTCGGCTCGACCCCGATTGCCGAATACATCTATGCCGGCGCGGCCGCGAACGGCAAACGCGTGCAGTGCTTTGGCGGCGCGAAAAACCACATGATCATCATGCCCGATGCCGATCTGGATCAGGCCGCCGACGCGCTGGTCGGTGCAGGCTTTGGCGCGGCCGGCGAACGCTGCATGGCGCTGTCGGTTGCCGTTCCGGTGGGCGACGAGACCGCCGACCGGCTGATCGAAAAGCTGGTTCCGCGCATCGACAGCCTGAAAATCGGGCCCTACACCGCCGGCAATGATGTCGATTACGGCCCCGTCGTCACCGCCGAGGCCAAGGCCCGCATCGAAGGTCTGGTCGAATCCGGGATCAAGCAGGGTGCCAAGCTGGTCGTGGACGGGCGCGGTTTCAAACTGCAAGGCTACGAGGACGGCTTTTTCGTCGGCCCGCACCTGTTTGACAACGTCACACCGGACATGGACATCTACAAGACCGAGATCTTCGGCCCCGTCCTCAGCACCGTGCGTGCAAAAAGCTACGAGGACGCGGTCAAGCTGGTGATGGAGAACGAATACGGCAACGGCACGGCGATCTTCACGCGCGACGGCGACGCCGCACGCGACTATGCCAACCGGATCAATGTCGGCATGGTCGGGGTCAACATCCCCGTGCCGGTGCCGATGGCCTATCACACCTTTGGCGGCTGGAAGAAATCGGCATTCGGCGATCTCAACCAATACGGCCCCGATGCGTTCAAGTTCTACACCAAGACCAAGACCGTGACCGCACGCTGGCCGTCAGGCATCAAGGAAGGCGGCGAGTTCCACTTCAAGGCGATGGACTGACCCCGCCATAGCGGATGATCAGGCGGGAAAACCACGGTTTTCCCGATACCCGAACGCCAAAAGGCCCCGCATCAGCGGGGCCTTTTCACTTTTCGCCTTGGCAATCGGGCGTGCGCAGGCTTTCTTGGGTGCGGGAGGACGACAACATGGCGCTCATCGAACCGGCTTTCAGCATCGGCATCGAAGAGGAATATCTTCTGGTGGACCGCGACAGCCTGGATCTGGCCCCCGCCCCCGAGGCGCTGATGCAGGCCTGCCAGGCCGAGTTGCAGCATCAGGTCAGCCCCGAATTCCTGAATTGCCAGATCGAGATCGGCACGCGGGTCTGCTCCTCGATCGCCGAGGCGCGCGAAGACCTCAAGCGCCTGCGCAGCTGCGTGGCCCATCATGCGGCGGATCACAACCTGGCCCCGATCGCCGCCTCCTGCCACCCGTTCTCGGACTGGCGCGACCAGCAACATACCGACAGGGAGCGCTATAACGACCTCAGCCAGGACCTGGCCGGGGTGGTGCAGCGCATGCTGATCTGCGGCATGCACACCCATATCGGCATCAGTGAACCCGATCGCCGTGTCGATCTGATGAACCAGCTCAGCTATTTCCTGCCGCATCTTCTGGCGCTCAGCTGTTCCTCGCCGTTCTGGCAGGGGCATGACACCGGGCTGGACAGCTATCGCCTGACCGTGTTCGACAACCTGCCGCGCACCGGCCTGCCCCCGCGCATGGCCAGTTTCGGAGAGTTCGAGCGCGCGGTTCAGGCGCTGGTCGATCTGGGCGTGATCGAGGACAGCTCGAAAATCTGGTGGGATCTGCGGCCCTCGTCGAAATTCCCGACCATCGAATCGCGCATCTGCGATGTGCAGCCCCGGCTGGAACATGCGCTGTCGCTGGCCGCGCTCACCCAGGCGATTGCGCGGATGTTGTGGCGCCTGGCCACGCGCAATCAACGCTGGCGGATCTATGATCCGTTCCTTGTCTCGGAAAACCGCTGGCGCGCTCAGCGCTATGGCACCCGCGAGGGGCTGATTGATTTCGGCCGCGGCGAGATCGTCCCCTTTGACGAGTTGATCGACGAATTGATGGAACTGATCGCCGAGGACGCCGCGCTGTTCGGCTCGGCCGCCGAGGTCGAGGGCGCGCGCGCCATCGTCACCGGCGGCAACAGCGCCGCGCGCCAACGCGCCGCCTATGCCGATGCCGTGGCCGACGATGAAGACCACGATGAGGCCTTGCGCGGCGTCGTGCGCCACCTGATAAATGAATTCCACGCCGATCTGTGACGGGCGGGCCAGGATGCCATCACGTGCGCGCCCTGCCCTGGTCGCCAGGTCATCAGGCGTTCAATTCCTCACCTCAGCGGAGGCAGCATGGACTTTGCATTGACCCCAGAGCAGACCGCCATTTTCGACATGGCCCATGCCTTTGGGCAAGAGCATATCGCGCCCTTCGCCCGCGACTGGGAGGCGGCAGGCACCATCCCCAAGGCACTGTGGCCGCGCATCGCCGAACTGGGCTTTGGCGGGCTTTATGTGTCCGAGGATCAGGGCGGCGCGGGCCTGTCGCGCCTAGACGCCACGCTGGTGTTCGAGGCGCTCTCGATGGCCTGCCCGTCGGTCGCGGCGTTTCTGTCGATCCACAACATGTGCGCCAGAATGCTGGACCTGCATGGCAGCGACGCGATGAAGCGCCGCCTGCTGGGCGATGTCGTGGCGATGCGCAAGGTGCTGTCCTATTGCCTGACCGAACCGGGATCCGGCTCGGATGCGGCCGCGCTCAGAACCCGCGCCACCCGCAGCGATGACGGCTATTGCCTCAATGGCACCAAGGCGTTCATCTCGGGCGGCGGCTATAGCGATGGCTATGTCACCATGGTGCGCACCGGCGCGGACGGGCCCGGCGGCATCTCGACCGTCTATGTCGAGGCGGGCACCAAGGGCCTCAGCTTTGGCGCGCTCGAGGACAAGATGGGCTGGCGCAGCCAACCGACCCGGCAGCTGCGGTTTGACGATTGCACCATCCCGATCGAGAACCTTGTCGGGCGTGAGGGGCATGGTTTCAAATATGCGATGGCGGGCCTTGATGGCGGGCGGCTGAACATTTCCGCCTGCTCGCTTGGGGCGGCGCAGGCCGCGCTGACCCAAACCCTTGACTACATGCGCACCCGCCACGCCTTCGGCAGGCCGATCGACCAGTTTCAGGCGTTGCAATTCCGCCTGGCCGATCTTGAGATTGCCTTGCAGGCGGCGCGGGTCTTTCTGCGTCAGGCCGCATGGAAGCTGGATCAGGGCGCGCATGACGCCGGCAAATATTGCGCCATGGCCAAGACCTTTGTCACCGAGGCCGGATCGAATATCGTCAACCAATGCCTGCAACTGCATGGCGGATACGGCTATCTGGCCGATTATGGCATCGAGAAACTGGTGCGCGACTTGCGGGTGCATGAAATTCTGGAAGGCACCAACGAAATCATGCGCCTGATCGTGGCGCGCCAGATGGTGGCGCCATCATGAGCGCGGACGCGGTTCATATCCGCCGGGACGGGCGCGCCGGGCGCATCACCCTGCAACGCCCCGAGGCGCTGAACGCGCTGACCCATGCAATGATCCGCACGATCGAGGCGGCGATTGACGCCTGGCGCGATGACGGCGGCGTGGCCCTGATCGTGATCGACGCGAAGGGCGACAAGGCATTTTGCGCCGGTGGCGATATCCAGGCGCTCTATCACGCCGGCAAGTCCGGCGATTTTGCCAGTGCGCAACGGTTCTGGGCCGATGAATACCGCCTGAACGCCAAATTGCACGACTATCCCAAACCCATCGTCGCCCTGATGCAGGGCTTTGTCATGGGCGGCGGCGTCGGGTTGGGCTGTCACGCGTCGCACCGGATCATCGCGCCCGACACCACCGTGGCCATGCCGGAATGCGGCATCGGGCTGGTTCCCGATGTGGGCGGCTCGTTGATATTGGCGCGCGCGCCGGGGCGATTGGGCGAATACCTGGCGCTGACCGGCGCGCGGGTGAGCGGCGCGGATGCGGCCTATGCGGGCTTTGCCGACGCGGTGGTGGAGCGGGAAAAATGGCCGGATCTGATGACCAGACTGACCGAAGCGGCGGATCTGTCCTGCATCGCCGCCGCGGCAATCCGGCCCGCCGCGCCCATTGCCGCGCAGGCCGCGCTGATCGACCGCCATTTTGCCGCCGGCACCGTGCCGGACATCCTGCACAGCCTTGAAAGCGCGGCCCCCGATGAGAATGATCTGGCCAGCGCCGCGCTGAAGATGATGCGCCGCAACGCGCCCCTGTCGATGGCCTGCGCCCTGGAAATACTGCACCGGCTGCGCCGCGACGGGGCCGATATCGCCCGCGCACTCGATCTGGAATATCGCTTTACCTTCCGCGCGTTGGAGCATAGCGATTTCATCGAGGGCGTGCGTGCGCAGGTCATCGACAAGGACCGCACGCCGATCTGGCGCCACACCCCCGCCACGCTGCCCGACAGCGCGGTCGCGGACATGCTGGCCCCGCTGGGCGCGGATCGTTTATCATTGCAAGAGAAAGGCTAAGCCATGAAAATCGGATTTATCGGATTGGGAAACATGGGCGGCCCGATGGCCGCCAACCTGGCCGCGGCGGACCATGACGTGACCGGCTTTGACACCGCCGGCGTCACCATCAAGGGCGTCACCCGCGCCAAAAGCGCGACCGAGGCCGCCACCGGCGCCGAGGTGGTGATCACCATGCTGCCCAACGGCACGATCCTGCGCAGCGTCGCGCAAGAGATCATCCCGGCCATGCAGAAGGGCGCGGTTTTCCTCGACTGCTCCACCGTCGATGTCGAAAGCGCGCGCGCCGTCGCCGCCGATGCCAAAGCGGCGGGGCTCTTGGCGCTGGATGCCCCGGTTTCGGGCGGGGTTGGCGCGGCCAGTGGCGGCACGCTGACATTCATGATCGGCGGCGATGATGCAGGGATGAAGATCGCCGGGCAACTCTTTGATGTCATGGGATCAAAGATGGTTTACTGTGGCCCCTCCGGCAATGGCCAGGCGGCCAAGATCTGCAACAACATGATCCTTGGCGTGACGATGATCGCCACCTGCGAGGCCTTCGTTCTGGCAGACAAGCTGGGTCTGGACAGACAGGCGCTGTTCGATGTCGTCAGCGTCTCATCGGGGTATAGCTGGAGCATGAACACCTATTGCCCCGCCCCCGGCATCGGCCCCAAATCCCCGGCCGACAATGACTATCTGCCCGGTTTCGCGGCTGAGTTGATGCTGAAGGATCTCACCCTCAGCCAGCAGGCGGCAGAGGGCGTGGACGCCGACACGCCGATGGGTGCGGCGGCGATGGCGCTCTACCGCGCATTCGTCGAGGAGGAAGACGGAAAAGGCCAGGATTTCAGCGCGATGCTGCCCCGCTTTGAACAGCGCGGGCGCAGCTGAGGCGCGCCGGAACGCCGGCATCTGTCGGTCAGGCCCGCGCCGGGCCTGACCGTATCGCCCATCACTCGGCCGCGACGCGCTTGCGCGACTCAAGCATCGCCTTGAGATAGCGGCCGGTATGGCTGTGTTCACTGGCAGCCACATCTTCAGGCGTGCCCACGGCCACGATCTCACCACCGCCATCCCCGCCTTCGGGGCCGATATCAATCAGCCAGTCGGCGGTCTTGATCACATCCAGATTATGCTCGATCACGATGACGGTGTTGCCCGAATCGACCAGTTCATGCAGCACCTCGAGCAGCTTTTTCACATCCTCGAAATGCAGCCCGGTCGTCGGTTCGTCCAATATGTAAAGCGTGCGCCCGGTCGAGCGTTTGGACAACTCCTTGGACAGTTTGACGCGCTGCGCCTCACCGCCCGAAAGGGTCGTGGCCTGCTGACCCACCTTGATATAGCCCAGCCCGACGCGCATCAGCGCATCCATCTTTTCGCGGATCGACGGAACCGCCTTGAAAAACTCCTGCGCTTCTTCAACCGTCATATCAAGAACGTCCGCTATGCTTTTGCCCTTGAAGCGAATTTCCAATGTCTCACGGTTATAGCGCGCGCCACGACAGGTCTCGCATTCCACGTAGACATCGGGCAGGAAATGCATCTCGATCTTGATCACGCCATCGCCCTGACAGGCCTCACAGCGCCCGCCCTTGACGTTGAAGGAAAACCGGCCCGGCTTGTAGCCGCGCGCCTTGGCCTCGGGAAGGCCGGCGAACCAATCACGGATCGGGGTGAAGGCCCCGGTGTAAGTGGCTGGATTCGAACGCGGAGTCCGCCCGATGGGACGCTGGTCGATGTCGATCACCTTGTCCAGATGCTCCAGCCCCTTGATCGTCTCGCAGGGGGCCGGGGTCTGGCGCGCGCCGTTCAGGCGCATCGACGCGGTCTTGAACAGCGTTTCGATAGTCAGCGTGGATTTTCCACCGCCCGACACGCCGGTCACGCAGACGAATTTCGCCAGCGGAAATTCGGCGGTGACGTCTTTAAGATTGTTCCCTGACGCCTTGACAACCTTCAGTTTTTTGCCATTCCCCTTGCGCCGTGTCGCCGGCACCGGGATTTCGCGCAGGCCCGAAAGATACTGACCGGTGATCGAATTCGGGTCCGCCGCCACCGCTGCGGGCACGCCGTGGCTGACCACGCGCCCGCCATGCACCCCCGCGCCGGGGCCGATGTCAAAGACATAATCCGCCTCGCGGATCGCCTCTTCGTCATGTTCGACCACGATCACGGTATTGCCCTGATCGCGCAGGTTTTTCAGGGTCATCAACAGGCGGTCATTGTCGCGCTGATGCAGACCGATCGAGGGTTCATCCAGCACATAAAGCACACCTGTCAGCCCGCTGCCGATCTGGGAGGCCAGCCTGATCCGCTGGCTTTCCCCGCCCGAAAGCGTGCCGGCATTGCGGCTGAGCGTGAGATATTCCAGCCCGACATTGTTGAGAAATCCCAGCCTCTCGCGGATTTCCTTCAGGATGGCGCGGGCGATTTCGTTTTTCTGCGCGCTCAGGCTGGCGGGGGCCTGTTCGATCCAGGCCAGGGCCTCGCGGATGGACATCTGCACCACCTGCCCCACATGCAGCCCGTCGATCCTGACCGCCAGCGCCTCGGGGCGCAGGCGATAGCCGTCGCAGGTGCCGCAGGGGCGGTTGTTCTGATAGCGCTCGAACTCTTCGCGGATCCAGTTGCTGTCAGTCTCGCGATAGCGGCGTTCCATGTTGGGGATCACCCCCTCGAACACCCGCGTCACGTTATAGACGCGCCCCCCCTCATCATAGCGGAACGGAATTTCCTCATCGCCCGAGCCATATAGAAACACCTGCTGCACATGCGCGGGCAGGTCTTTCCAGCGGGTATTCGGGTCAAATTCGTAATGTTTTGCAATGGCTTCGATGGTTTGCAGGAAATAGGGCGACTTGCCCTTGCGCCACGGCGCCAGCGCCCCGTCATAGATTTTCAGGCTCTGATCGGGCACGACAAGGCGTTCGTCAAAGAACAGTTCGGCCCCCAACCCGTCGCAATCCGGGCAGGCCCCGAACGGCGCGTTGAACGAAAACAGGCGCGGTTCGATCTCGGGGATGGTGAAGCCACTGACCGGACAGGCGAATTTTTCCGAAAACGTGATGCGCTCGGGCTCGCCTTCCTTGGGGGCGGTTTCCAGAACGGCGATACCGTCGGCCAGATCAAGCGCCGTGCGCAAACTGTCGGCAAGGCGCGTCTCAAGCCCCTCGCGCACCACGATCCGGTCAACGACAACGTCGATGTCGTGGCGGAATTTCTTGTCCAGTGTCGGCGGTTCATCAAGGTCGTAGAACGCGCCATCCACCTTGACCCGCTGAAAGCCGGATTTCCGCAACTCAAGGAATTCCTTGCGATATTCGGCCTTTCGGTCGCGCAGAACCGGCGCCAGCAGATAGGCGCGCGTGCCCTCCGGCATCGCCATAACGCGATCGACCATGTCCTGCACCTGCTGCGCCTCGATCGGCAGGCCGGTGGCAGGGCTGTAGGGGGTGCCCGCGCGCGCGAACAGCAGACGCATATAGTCATAAATCTCGGTCACGGTGCCCACGGTCGAGCGGGGATTCTTGCTGGTGGTCTTCTGCTCGATCGAGATGGCAGGGCTGAGGCCGCTGATATGATCGACGTCGGGTTTCTGCATCATGTCAAGGAATTGGCGCGCATAGGCCGACAGGGATTCGACATAGCGGCGCTGCCCTTCGGCATAGATCGTATCGAACGCGAGGCTGGATTTCCCCGACCCCGACAGCCCGGTGATCACGACAAGCTGATCGCGCGGAATATCCACGTCGATGGATTTCAGATTGTGCTCGCGCGCGCCGCGCACTTCGATATATTTCAATTCCGCCATGATGCCTCCGGACCTGCGAGGTTAACAGATAGTGTATCGCCCGCGAGTCTCCAACCCAATTTCGGGAACGTAGGCGGAACATTTCTGTGCGGAACCCAAACGCACATCCCCGCGTTGAGCGATAAAAGGAGGCTGATCATGGATATTCGCACAAGGCGCGCCTATGACGACCCCGGCGCGGATGACGGGTATCGCGTGCTGGTGGATCGTCTTTGGCCGCGCGGCGTCTCGAAGGACGACCTGAAGTTGGACGATTGGAACAAGGACGTGGCCCCCAGCGACGACCTGCGCAAATGGTTCGATCACGACCCCGACAAATGGGACGAATTCCAGCGCCGCTATCACAAGGAACTGGACGCGCGCACCGCGCCGATGCGCGATCTGCTGGACCATGTGAAGGCCGGGCGCGTCACGCTGGTTTATGGCGCCAGGGACGAGGAACACAACAACGCCGTGGCGCTGCGCGCGTTCCTGCGCGACAAGGCCGGTTAGGTCTTGCGCGCAAGGGCCCAGGCGCAGACCGGGCAATTGGGATCATTGGTCAGGTCGTCGCTTTCGGGGTCATAGACCGGCGGCCAGTCGGCCTCGAGATTGCGGGCGGCGGCGGCGCGGTTGCCCCATTGTTCGGCGCGGATGTTGTCGGCGTCGAATCCCGCCTCGATCAGCAGGTTTTTCAGCCCCCGCGCCGTCCAGCGCGAGCAATCCACCGGCGCGCCGTGATAGCGGATGTAGAACGGCACCGCCAACCAGAAATATCCCCCCACCCGCAGCATCCGCAGCACATTGCGCGCCGCCGCATAGGGGCGGTCCAGATGTTCCCAGACCTGATTGGCAAGGATGATGTCATATTTGCGCACCAGCCCGTCCTCGGTCTCGAACGGGCCGTCGCAGATGTCATATTTCGGATAGCGAAACCGGTCATAGCTCTGAAAGACAAAGCGCCGCCCGGTCTTGCCCGAGATCTCGGCGGCATCCATCGCCGCAAGGTCCAGTTCACCCAGCCATTCACGTGTGCTGCGCATCATCATGATCCGGTTGAGCGATGAGACGGACATATCTGTCGTCAGGCCAGGCTCAGATATGGATGACGCGGTCGTAGGCGTCCAGCACCGATTCATGCATCATTTCGCTGAGGGTCGGATGCGGGAAAACCGTGTTCATCAGATCCTCTTCGGTGGTTTCCAACTGACGGCCCACGATATAGCCTTGGATCAGTTCCGTCACCTCGGCGCCGATCATATGCGCGCCCAGCAATTCGCCGGTCTTGGCGTCAAAGATGGTCTTGACCATGCCTTCGGGCTCGCCCAGTGCAATCGCCTTGCCGTTGCCCATGAACGGAAAGCGGCCGACGCGGATCTCATAGCCGGCGTCTTTCGCCTTGGCCTCGGTCAGGCCGACGCTGGCGATCTGCGGATGGCAATAGGTGCAGCCCGCGATGCTGGCCGGTTTGACCGGATGCGGGTGCCCGCCTGCGATCAGTTCGGCCACCATCACGCCCTCATGGCTGGCCTTGTGCGCCAGCCACGGCGCCCCGGCGATGTCGCCGATCGCATAAATCCCCTCGACACCGGTGCGGCAGAATTCATCGGTCACGACATGGGTCCGATCAACCGTGATGCCCAATGCCTCAAGGCCCAGATCCTCGACATTGCCGACGATGCCGACGGCGGAAATCACCGTGTCAAACTGCTGTTTGCTGATCTTGCCGCCCTGTTCGATATGCGCGGTCACGCTGTCGCCGCCGCGATCAAGCTGCTTGACCCCGGCCTTTTCAAGGATGGTCATCCCCTGTTTCACAAACGCCTTCTTCGCCATGGCGCTGATCTCGGCATCCTCGACCGGCAGGATGCGCTCCATCACCTCGACCACAGTCGTTTCGGCCCCTAACGTATTGTAGAAGCTGGCGAATTCTATGCCAATCGCGCCTGATCCGATGACCAGCAGTTTCTTGGGCATATGCGGCGGTTGCAGCGCGTGCCGGTAGGTCCAGACGCGTTTGCCATCGGCCTCGAGGCCCGGCAATTCGCGCGCCCGCGCGCCGGTGGCCAGAATGATATGCTTGCCGCTCAGTTCTTCGGTGCCCTTGTCGGTGGTGACGCTGACCCGGCCCTTGCCGCTCAGCGTGGCCTTGCCCATGATCGTCGTCACCTTGTTTTTCTTCAGCAGATGCCCCACCCCGCCATTGAGTTGCTTGGCGACCGCGCGGCTGCGTTTCACCACCGCGTCCAGATCATAACCGACGCCCTCGGCCTTGAGGCCGAATTCACCGGCGCGGTGCATCAGCTGGAATATCTCGGAGCTGCGCAGCAGCGCCTTGGTCGGGATGCAGCCCCAGTTCAGGCAGATCCCGCCCATATGTTCGCGCTCGACGATAACCACGCTGAGACCCAGCTGCGCGCCGCGAATGGCCGCGACATAGCCGCCGGGGCCTGCGCCGATTACGATCATGTCATAGGTTTTGGGGGCCATTTTTGTCTCCGATGCCAGAAGTTGGTTTGACGTTAAACCAACACTGATTTCGGCACAACGCAGTTCCCTGCCTCAGGCCCGGACCGCCGCGCCGATATGGCGGGCCACGCCGCCGCGTGCCCCCCTTCGTGCCCGGATCGGCTCAGGCGGCCTTGGCGGTCTGCAACTTGCGCACGGTCTTGGCATAGCCCCCGGCCTCAAGATAGCTGCGCTCGGGTGTGGTGCTGGTGCGGCCAAGTGCGGCGTTGCGATAGGGAAAGCGGCCGAATTTGCGGATCACCTCGCGATGTGCGCGGGCATGCAGCAGATGGCTGTCGCCGCTGTCGGACATCCGGTCGAACATCATGCGCACACAGCGTTCCTGATCGCACAGGTTTTCGGAATGCATCAACGGCAGATAGAAGAACTGCCGCTGGGGCGTGTCGATGGTCAGATCCCATTTGCGGTCGATCGCCGATTTGGCCGTGGCCAGCGCCGCGCGATCCGTCGCAAAGGACCGCCCGTCGCCGCGGAACATGTTGCGCGGGAATTGATCGGTCACGATCAGGAACGCCAGAACCCCCTTCGGATCGGTCAGCCAGTGCCCCAGTGCCCCTGCCCTGGCCTGATGCCAGGCATCCAGAAACCTGTCCAGGACCTTTTGGTCCAACTCGTCCGAGGCCACATACCAGTGCTTTTCGCCAACCTCGTCCAACCAGAATTGCAATACATCATCCGGCGTCACCATTGGGAGGCTCCTTTTCCAATGACCCATGATATCAGGTTAATGCCATTTCCGAACGAAAAGACAGTAACGTAATGCTACAGATGCAACATTCATCTCACGGCGTCATCCGTATCCTGGTCCAGGGCCACCTCGATGGCATGTTCTTGCGCAAAGGCAACCGCCACCGGCGAGGATGACGGCGTCACGATCGAATAGCTGTCGGTTTCCTGCACCGCCGGCGAGGCGCGCTGCGTCATCCGGTAGGCCGCATAGCCGGCCATGACCACGGCCAGCAGCCCGATGAACAGGAAAAACCCGTGTGGCCCGATCGCCCCCATCATCCAGCCGGTGATCAGCGGACCCGCCACCGCACCCAGCCCGTTGATGAACACCATGCCACTGGCAGCGGCGGCCATGTCCTCATGTTCGAGAAAGTCGTTGGTATAGGCGATCAGCAGCGAATAGAGCGGGTTCGACAACCCCCCGACCAGAAACGCCGCGACCAGCAGCACAGGATAGAAC
>CAKSUL010000049.1 GCA_934501475.1 uncultured Roseovarius sp.
GAACGCGGTCACGGCGCTGGTGCGCTTTGCCCTGCCCGAACGCGAGGCGCATCCCGCACTTTATGCGCGCACCGAAGCGCTGCTGGATCTGCTGGGGCAGATGGACCTGTGGCCGCTGGCCTATCTCAAATGGGAACTGGCCTTGCTGGAGGAACTGGGCTTTGGCCTGGATCTGAGCGCCTGCGCGGTGCAGGGGGCGGGGGCCAATGACCTGAGCTTCGTGTCGCCGCGCACCGGGCGGGCCGTATCACGCGCCGGCGCCGGGGACTGGGCCGAGCGGCTATTGCCGCTGCCGCCCTGCCTGCTGGGCCATGGCACCGCGCCGGATCACGAGGTGGTGCAGGGGCTGGCCCTGACGGGGCATTTCCTGCGCAACCGGCTGGCGCCGGAACTGGGAAACCGGCCGCTTCCGGATGCGCGACAGCGCTTTGCCGACCGTTTCGAGGCACAATCCACCGCGCAGTGACCGGGCAGGCCGCGCGCGATGCCGCTCAGCGCAGCGCCAGCACCAGATCGACAAGCGAGCCCATGGCGGCGGTGTTGTCCTGGGTGTTCGCATCCCCCAGCAGGTCCATGCCGATGCTGGTGGCATAGATGATTCGCGCCATTTCCGCGTTGGAAATGCCGACCTTGCGCAGCAGGTCGCAAAGATATGTCAGCCGCTGCCCGTCCACCCGCGCCACGGCGGCGGCCACGTCCGGGTCCGACAGCGCCCAGGCACGAAAGGCCGGCTCCACCCCGAGGCCGCTATCCGGGGCGTCGCCGGTTTTCCCGGATGGCGCGGATTTCTCGGCGATGATCTGACCGAACCGGCGCAGCCGCGCCACATCGGTCTGCGCCTCGCTCAGCCCCTCGACGATATCGGGGATCGCGCGCGCCTCCCATTGATGCAGGATGGCGGCGTGAAAGGCGGGCAGATCGGCGAAATGCCAGTAGAACGATCCCTTGGTGGTGCCAAGGCGCCGGGCCAGCGGTTCGGCCTTGAGGGCGGAGGGGCCGACCTCGCCAAGGGCGGCAAACCCGGCCAGGAGCCAGTCCTGTTTGCTCAGTCGGGTGGGTTTGCGTGTGCTCATGGCAGCGTGATACGCCGCGTTGCAGGCGCAAACAAGGGGGTGGGGCGTTCTGCAAGCGCCTTGCCGGATATGTTGATGATCACGGCCGCTGGCAGGCGCTATCAGCTACGCAAGCCCGCTTGGAACCCTTGGTGACGGACGCGCCTCATGACTCCAAGGGCAGCAATGCGCAGGAAGCGCCATTTGCAACACCCGGGCCGCTGAGAATGGTGGAGGGGCCAGACCGGCCCCTTTGCGGCCATGCGGTGTTGCTTGCCTGATCACTGGCCCGACAAACCATGGAAAGCCCGTGCAATTGGGGGCAATTACAAACCGACACTCAAGCTTTGTCCCTTCGCCAAGGTTGGCAATTGTTTCTTCGCAATGAACTCCCGCGAGGTGTTCCCATAGATACGGGCGACTTTTTGCTTGTCATCCCTGGCGATGGAAAGCTCTGGGAACAGGTCGAACAATTCGGCGCGCGGGCCGGAGTCCATCATTCGCAATGCCATCGGTCCGGGATAAAAGCTTTCGGATGGTGTGTTTTCGGAAAAGACGATCTGATGGGTGTCAAACATCAGATGGATATATGTAACTTGCCGTTTGCCATGCGCGATCCGGATTCCCGGCGTCTTCTGTGCGAGGTGTTTTGCACGCGCCAGATGATCCCCCCGGGCACCGACCAGCAGACCATGCTGTGGCGATACAAGCAAATCGCGTTCGGCCCCGAGCACCCCGCGGCGGATCAGGATCGGGCGCAGGTCGGGATTGGCCAGCAACGCCGCCTTGTCGAGCGTCCGCCGCCCGATCCAGCGAATGCGCTGTGGGCCGTTGTCCAGTGTGGTGACCAGATCGCCGACCCGCAACTCATCAATCGGCACATCGCCGCGTGGCGTCCGGATGGCCGTGCCGGAGGTGAAACATACGACGCCGGTATTTTCCCGGGTAAAGCTGGAATTGTCGGCCGCGGCCCCGGTGAAGGTAAGGGTGCCGCCGCCGAATTGGGCGTTGTCGGAATAGTCTGTTGCGCGGCCACGCGTGTCCGTCACGTTTGACTGGTTCAGGACGCCATCGTCTGCCTGATCGGCATGAAGTTCGGATATGTGGTCGTAATATCCGCTGAGGTCGATGAAATCGTTGTTGGTGCTGTCACCGTCATCCAGCGTGCCGGTATTGCCGGTGTTGAAATCGGTGATCGTGTCGTGACCGCCGCTGACGATGAAGGTGTCATTGCCAGCGCCGCCGGTAAGGGTGTCCGAGCCCGGCCCGCCGTCAAGCGTGTCGTCGCCGGCGCCACCGTCCAGGGAATCGCTGCCGTCACCGCCAGACAGGGAATCGTTGCCAACCTCTGCGACCAATACATCATCACCGGCGCCACCCATGACCGTGTCATCGCCGGTGCCGCCATAGATATAATCATGTCCGGCACCGCCCTGGAGCTGATCATTGCCATCATCCCCAAGGATAAGGTCATCGCTCGCGCCGCCATCAATCGTGTCGTTGCCGTGGCCACCGAAAATCTCATCGTAGCCGTCACCGCCCGAGATGCTGTCGTGGCCCGCACCGCCTTCGATAAGGTCGTCCCCGGCACCACCTTCGATCAGATCATTGCCATCATCGCCAAAGATCGTGTCATCGCCGGACCCACCATCAATCGAGTCATCCCCGGCCTCGCCTTCGATCAGATCATAGCTGGCACCACCCAGGATGGTATCGTTGCCGTCGCCGCCGCCCATGCTGTCAGCACCGGCGCCACCATCCAGGAAATCATTGCCTTCATCGCCATAGACCTCATCATTGCCGGCACCGCCCATGAGGGTATCGTCGCCGCCATTGCCGAAGAGGGCGTCATTGCCGGTGCCGCCATCAATACTGTCGCCAGCGGAGCCGCCCAGAATCAGGTCGTTTCCGCCACCGGCCACGAGCTCAATCCCGGCACCATCAGCCGAACCGCTGACCACATCGTCGCCATCGGTCAGGATCAGCCGTTCGACCTGGGAAAACGTGTTCGTGTCAGAGCCGCCGGTCATCGGATTGGGGTTGCCGGTGATCGTTCCGGCCTCATCGCCGGTATAGTTGACCGTGACCGGCCCGGTCAGGGCGCTGAGGTCGATCGTGTCGTCGTCACTCCCGCCTTCGCCGCCGATGATCGTATTGTTGCCGGACCCTTGGGTGACAAGGAACGTATCCGCATCGTCGCCCCCGTCGAGAAGTTCGTTGCCTTGCCAGGACTGCAACGTGTCGTTGCCCGCGCCGCCAAGCAATGTGTCGTTGCCGGTCCAGCCCTGAAGCGCGTCGTTGCCGTCGCCGCCCATGATCAGATCATTGCCGCTACCGCCCAGAACGGTATCGTTGCCCGCGCCGCCGTCGGCGGTATCGTTGCCGCCCCAGGTGTCGATGAAATCATCGCCCGCCCCGCCAGAGATGCTGTCATCGCCGAAGGTGCCATAGGCGGTGTCATTGCCCGCCCCGAGTTCAATGACGGCACCGACCCCGTCCGCCCGGCCATCTACGGAATCGGCGTGGTCGGTCGTGATGATCCGCTCGATTCCGGTGAACTCGATCGTGTTGGTGCCGTCGGTGATCGTTCCGGCCTCGTCGCCGGTATAGTTGACCGTGACCGGTGTGGTCAGCGCGCTGAGGTCGATCGTGTCGAAATCGTCGCCACCTTCGCCGCCGCTTACGGTGTCATTGCCAAACGCATCGTAGAACTGGATCGTATCGCGACCGTCGCCGCCATCGACGCTGTCAGGACCGGTCCAGAGGCTGATGTAATCGTCGCCGGATCCACCGAAAATGGTATCCGCGCCATCGTCACCCTCCAAAGTGTCGTTGCCCGCACCGCCATCAAGATGGTCATCGCCGCTCCACCCGCGAACGGAGTCGTCGCCGTCACCGCCATCAAGGGAGTCGTTGCCCTCCCATCCCTCCAGCGTGTCGTTGCCCCCACGACCACTTATCGTGTCGTTTCCCGCGTATCCTTTCAGGTTGTCCCCGTTTGCAGTGCCATCCATGTTGCTGGCCAGGGCGGGATCATGCGTTTGGCTGACAATCGAAGCATAGCCCGGTTCATTTGTCGGCGTGATATCGGTCTCGGTCCAGTCATAGGTATTTCCGGGCACCAGCTGACCATCGGCGACATATCCCACAGTCTTTGTGCCAATCATGACGCGGTAGACTTCGATGGTATTGCCATATCCGTCGGTCGCGGTCCTGGCATGCTCCAGATAGCTTTGCCCCCTGGCCACGATGGCCCCGGATTCGTTGCGGACGATCAATATCTGCTGCGTGGCATCGTCAGACGTGGAATCAGCCGCCGAATCGCCCGACCATGTCCCGTCGTCATCGGCAATTTCGAAACTGTAGGCCGAATTGGAATCGTAGGCCGGATCAACGCGCATCCGCGCGCCCGAAGGAGAAGGAAAGGAAATGTCAGTCGGTGAGAATCCGGTATAAATGTATTTCGCCATCGGTCCATCCAGTTGCATCGCGAGCTGGCCGATCCAATGGCCCGCTATGCGCAGATCATAGAAACCAATGATAAATCTTTACTTTTGCCGGGCCTGTGGCCCCGGATATTTTTGGCTAAAACTTGAATCATCTCGGCGTGATCCTGTCTCGGATCGGCGCAATCAAGAGCATCGCATCAGGCGTCGAACTGGGGGCGGTCATTGTTTGCGGTGGAGCGAAGGCCAGCGAGACCCGCATACCTGACGACCCCGGCCTGCAAAGCCCTCGCGGAAATCTGCGAGGGCGCTGCCTTGGAATGACCCGCCCGTGACGGCGTTTCCCCCCGGGTTTCGACGGTTCTGGCAGGAGGCGTGGGCGTTCTGGCGCGGGCGGGATTGGGTTGCGCATCGGTGGGCGGATGGTCAAAGGTGACTTGTCCGGGGCCCGATGCGCCTGCGCCGGTATGCGCGGCTGATATCGGGACGCGGTCACATGGGACAGATCTGTTGGATTACAACGCGTTGAGCAATGCGGCGCGGGCGACAAAGCGGGGCAGGGCATGAGTTGGTTCGTCTTTTTCATCGTCATCTGCGCCGCGCTCTTGCATGCGGGCTGGAACGCCATGGTCAAGGGCGGCGCGGACAAGAGCGCGTCGATGATGGCGGTGGTTCTGGGGCAGGGGCTGGCCGGGGCGGTTCTGTTGATGTTTGTGCCGATGCCCGCAGCGGCGTCGCTGCCCTATCTGGCGGGGGGGCTGGTGCTGCATGTGGGTTATCAGGTGTTTCTGGTCAGCGCCTACAAGATCGGCGACCTGACGCAGGTCTATCCGATTGCGCGCGGTGTTTCGCCCCTGCTGGTGGCCGCCGTATCGGTGATCGTCCTGGGTGAGCGGTTCAGCCACATGGAACTTGCGGCGGTGGCGCTGATCGCGCTCGGGATCGCGTCGATCAGCCTGACGCGGCGCGCGGGCAGCGTTTTCCAGGGCAAGGCGGCGGGGCTGGCCCTGATCACCGGCGGGTTCATCGCGGGCTATTCGATGGTGGATGGCATGGGCGCGCGGGTGGCGGGCACCGCATTGGGGTTCTATGCGTGGGAGTCGGTGCTGAATGTGGCGGTGTTCGCGATGGGCGCGCGGGTGTTGCGCCCCGGTCTGCTGGGGCGGGCGTTGGTCTTGCGCAAGAGCCTGTTCATCGGCGGCGGCGCGTCCTTTGCGGCCTATGCGCTGGTGATGTGGTCATTCACGCAGGCCCCGATCGCCCTTGTGACGGCGCTGCGCGAGACGAGCATCATCTTTGCGCTGTTGATCGGTGTCGGCATGCTGGGTGAACGGGTGACCCTGATGAAGCTGGTCTCGGTCACGGCGGCATTGTGCGGCGTGGTCCTGTTGCGGCTGGCGCAGTCCTGACATCGATGTTGCGCAATGAGTATTTAAGGAAAAATGAAAGGGTGAGGCGCGCCCGCCCGGGTCTCATCCGCGCAGGAGATGGCGGCTGATCAGGTGAAAATGGCCCTCAGTGGTTTCGCCGACGAGGCTGAGTGCGTCGATGCTGATTTCGCTCTCAAGAAGCGGGTGCAGCACCGGTTCCAGCGCGGCCATCGTGGCGCGGGCCTGCGCGGCGGGCAGTTTTCCGGTCAGCGTCATGTGCCAGCGAAAATCGGCCATGACATGCGGATAGCCCCAGATGCGCAGGTTGGCGCGTTGATCATCGCTGAGGTGCGGCAGGTCGCGGCGGCTGAATTCGGCGGGGGTCATGGGGGCGCGGAAGCTGTCGAACCGGCGCACCGTGTCACTGGCCAGCAGGTTCAGCGCGCCCGTGTTGCGCGAGGCCAGCAAGGCCAGGAACCGCCCGAGCCGTGTCAGCGTGAGCACGCCGAGCGGCACGGGCGCGCGGCTGGCGCAGAACGCGGCGAGGGCGGCGTCGAGCTCTGCGGTGGTTTGCCCGTCGGCCATGCGGAATGGCGGTTTGATCGTGGCATGAAAGCCGTATCTGCGCGGGGTTGCGGTGATCTGGGGCAGGGGGGCGGGCAGGCCGGGGATGTCGGGATGCGCGACCGGGCGGGCCTTTGCCATGTCCCAGCCCAGCCACGCGGCGCCGAACCGGGCCAGCGGGCCGGGCGGGGGGGTGTAATAGATGGCATGGCGGCAAAAGGGCATCTGCGGTCCCGTGGGGTGTCGCGCGGGGTGAGCCGCGCCTGACAATGGCATGCCACAAGTCAGGCGCGCCGCCAATCCCGCGCGCTTTACATTGGCCCACCCGCCGCCGCATAACGGGGCAAATCCCTGGCAGCAGATGGCGGAGCCGATCATGTCCGACAAACCCCTTTTCGACGTCCCCCCTGCGCCGCATGTGGCGATCACCGGCAGTGATGCGGTCTTTCCGGTGCGCCGGATCTTTTGCGTCGGGCGCAACTATGCCGCTCACGCCGCCGAGATGGGCAATGAGGTGGATCGCGAGGCACCGTTCTATTTCACCAAATCCGCCCATGCGCTATGTCGTTCGGGCGATGAGATCTCCTATCCGCCGGGCACGACGGATTGCCATTACGAGATGGAGTTTGTCGTGGCCATCGGCGCGCCAGCCTTCGAGGTTCCGGTCGCCGATGCGATGACGGCGGTCTATGGCTATGCCTGCGGGATCGACCTGACGCGGCGCGATCTGCAGGGCGCGGCCAAGGACAAGCGCCGCCCCTGGGATCTGGGCAAGGATTTCGAGAATGCCGCCGTGCTGGGCGCAATCACCCCCAAGGCGCAGTTCGGCGTGCCGGGCGATCAGGCGATCACGCTGCGCATGGACGGGCAGGTGGTGCAGGGCGCGCGCCTGTCCGACATGATCTGGTCGGTTGGGGACATCATATCGCATCTGTCGCGGTTCTATCACCTGCAACCTGGCGATCTGATCTATACCGGCACCCCGGCGGGTGTGGGGCCGATCGCCAGGGGGGCCAGGTTGCAGGGGCATATCGACGGGCTGGACAAGATCGAGCTGACGATCAGGCGCTGATCGCCCGTCACCCGCCGCGTTCCTGATCCCTGGGGTCAGCCCAGAAGGCGGCGCGCGATCACCTGCGCCTGGATTTCCGCCGCACCCTCGAAGATATTCAGGATGCGCGCGTCGCACAGGATGCGGCTGATCTTGTATTCCAGCGCGAAACCGTTGCCGCCATGGATCTGCAACCCGTTATCGGCAGCGGCCCACGCCACGCGCGCGCCCAGCAGCTTGGCCATGCCCGCCTCAAGATCACAGCGGTGACCGTGGTCCTTTTCCCAGGCGGAATAATAGGTCAACTGGCGCGCCACCATGATTTCGACCGCCATCATCGCCAGCTTGCCCGACACGCGCGGAAAGGCGATCAGCGATTTGCCGAACTGCTTGCGATCAATGGCATATTGCATCGCCACATCCAGCGCCGATTGCGCGACACCGATGGCGCGGGCGGCGGTCTGGATGCGGGCGGACTCAAATGTCTCCATCAACTGCTTGAAGCCCTTGCCTTCTTCGCCGCCCAGCAGGTTCTCGGCCTTGACCTCGAAATTGTCGAAGGCGATTTCATATTCCTTCATGCCGCGATAGCCCAGCACCTCGATCTCACCGCCGGACATGCCCGCGCTCGGGAACGGGGTGGCATCATCGCCGGGTGTCTTTTCGGCCAGGAACATCGACAATCCGCGATGATCGGTGCTGTCGGGATCGGTGCGCGCCAGCAGGGTCATCACCTGCGTGCGGGCGGCATGGGTGATCCATGTCTTGTTGCCGGTCACGCGATAGCTGTCGCCGTCGCGGATGGCGCGGGTGCGCAGCGCCCCCAGATCCGAGCCGGTATTGGGCTCGGTGAACACCGCTGTCGGCAGGATCTCACCGCTGGCCAGTTTCGGCAGCCAATGCTGTTTCTGCGCCTCGGTGCCGCCGCAAATGATCAGTTCCGCCGCGATTTCGCTGCGCGTGCCAAGTGAGCCGACACCGATATAGCCCCGGCTGAGTTCCTCCGAGACCACGACCATCGACGCCTTGGACAGGCCCAGACCGCCGAATTCCTCGGGGATGGTCAGGCCGAAAACGCCCATTTCGGCGAGTTCGTTGATGATCTCCATCGGGATCAGTTCGTCCTTGAGGTGCCAGTCATGGGCGTCGGGTTCCACCCGGTCCAGCGCATAGCGGCGGAACTGTTCGCGGATCATCTCAAGCTCATCGTCAAGGCCACTGCGCCCGACGGTGATTTCGGCGCTGCGTTCCTGCATCAGATCGACCAGGCGGGCGCGCGCGGCCTGTGTGTTGCCCCGCTGGATCAGGGTCATCACGGCGGGCGTCAGCAGCGCGCGCATCTCGTCAGGAGCGAGGCCGATATCCGCAAGGCGGATGATTTCGCCCTGGCTCATCGGGATGCCGCCGTGGATCTGGGCCAGATATTCGCCGAATGCGATCTGGTGCAGCAATTGCTCGACCTCGCCGAAGGCGTCGGTTTCGGCAAGGCGCGTCGCCCAGGCCTGCATCTGGCGCAGGGCCTCGCAATAGGTGGCAAGCCAGGCAAGGCCATGGGCGGCAAACTGATGCGTCTCGATCAACGCCCCCGAGACGCGGCCCCCCTCACTGACCGTGTCGCGCAGGGTGGTCTTGGCACGCTCAAGCAAGGTCTCGACCGGGGCAATCGCCGCGCCGGTCAGATCAGTCAGATCGTTGAGAATGACGGGGGTTTCCATTGCAATATCCTGTCCATCATGAGCCATGAATCATATCCTTTTCCGCTTGCCGCCTGTCCTAGCTACTTTGCAGGTGCAGCGCAACAATTTAACCTTATGGCAGTTGTTTTTGATTTATAGTTGCGCATTGAACTTTTGCCGTGCAGCTCTATCAGGGCGTGTTAAAGACCCGTCATGGAATTCGCAGCCGAGCTATCTTCGCCCAGCCTATGGGTCTTTGCCATCGCGGTCACGGCCTGTGCCGGGCTGATCAAGGGCGTTGTCGGTTTCGGGATGCCGACGATCATGATCGTGGTGTTCGGCGCGTTCATGCCCCCCGAGGTGGCGCTGGCCGCGCTGATCATGCCGACGCTGGTGACCAATGCCTGGCAGGCGCTGAGGCAGGGACGGCGCGCGGCATGGCAGACGATGGTCGAATTCCGCGCCTTTCTGCTGGCCGGGCTGGTGTGCATGCTGATCAGCGCGCAATTCGTGCCGATGCTGCCGCAATCGGTGCTGATGCTGCTGATCGGCGGGCCGGTCACGCTCTATGCGTTGACGACGCTGATGGGGTGGTCGGTGCAACTGGCGCGCAATCCGACGCAGCGCGCCGAGGCGGGCGTTGGCGCGGTGGCCGGGGTGCTGGGCGGGCTGACCGGGGTCTGGGGGCCGCCCACGGTGGCGCTGCTGACGGCGCGGGGCACCGAGAAGACCGCGCAGATGCGTATCCAGGGGGTGATCTACGGGCTGGGCGCGGCCGCGTTTCTGGGTGCGCATGTCACCTCGGGGGTGCTGCGCGCGGCCACTTTGCCGCTGTCCGTGGTGATGATCGCGCCGGCGCTGATCGGTATATGGCTGGGGTTTCAGGTGCAGGACCGGATTGACCAGACATTGTTCCGCCGCCTGACGCTGGCGGTTCTGCTGATCGCAGGGCTGAACCTGCTGCGGCGGGCATTCCTGGTGATGTAAGGGCTGCGAATCAATGTCGGCGCTGCAACGCAGAAAGCGCGCGGCGGTGCAGAGCCCGTATGCGATTGCGTGTCGCGCGGGCACGGCACGGCGTTATTTCGCCACAGCCAAAGGCAAATTGCTGCCATTTGCCGCTGCTATCGTTCGGTTTCTGTTTTCGTTTTTCGCGTTTCTCTCTATAGTCGCGGTGTTGCCACACCTGATAATAAACGAAAAACCGGGGGGACGGGATCGATGATCCGATCGGAATTGATTCAGAAGATCGCGGATGAGAATCCGCATCTCTATCAAAGGGATGTTGAGCGGATCGTGAATACGATCTTCAATGAAATCACGGATGCCATGGCCAGTGGCAACCGTGTAGAGCTGCGCGGCTTCGGCGCATTCTCGGTCAAGAAACGCGACGCACGCATCGGACGCAATCCGCGCACCGGTGAATCCGTCAGCGTCGAGGAAAAACATGTGCCGTTCTTCAAGACCGGAAAATTGTTGCGGGACCGCCTGAACGGAAAGTGACCATGCGCTATATTCGCTATGCCTGTATCGCCATTTTTGCGATCGCCCTGATCCTGATCGCCGTTGCCAACAGGGGGATGGTGTCGGTCAGGCTGCTTCCGGAGGAGTTTTCGGGCATCGCGGCACTGACGCCCAGCTATGACCTGCCGCTCTATGTGGTGATGTTCGGTGGCGTGCTGGGCGGTCTCGTGCTGGGTTTCATCTGGGAGTGGATCCGCGAAGCCGGCGAACGCGCCGCCGCCGCCCGTCAGGCCCGCGAGATGCAGCGCCTGCGCGCCGAATTGCGCCGCCTCAAGGGGCAGGTGCATGGCGGGCAGGATGAGGTTCTGACCGCCTTGGGCGAGGCCAGCTAGCCCGCCATGGCGCAGGACATCCGGGTCAAGATGTGCGGCCTCACGCAGGTCGCGGATGTCGCTGCGGCCGTCGAGGCTGGCGCCGGCTATATCGGCTTTGTGTTCTTTCCCGCCTCGCCGCGACATCTTGAGGTTGAGCGCGCGCGCCAGATGGCGCTTGCGGCGCCGGTGGGTCTGGCCAAGGTCGCGCTGACGGTCAATGCCGATGACGCGCTGCTGGACGCCCTGACCGAAGCGGTGCCCTTGGACATGCTGCAACTGCACGGCACGGAATCCGTGGCGCGTGTGGCCGAGGTGAAGGCGCGCTATGGCCTGCCGGTGATGAAGGCGGTGGGCATTGCCGATGCCGATGATCTGGCGCAGCTTGACGTCTATGGGCGCGTGGCGGATCAGTTGCTGGTGGATGCCAAGCCGCCAAAAGGGGCCGGGCGCCCCGGTGGGAACGCCGTCGCCTTTGACTGGGGCCTGATCGCGGAGCGGCGCTGGCCGGTGCCGTGGATGCTGGCGGGCGGGTTGACGCCCGACAATGTGGGCGCGGCACTGCGTGCGACGGGGGCGCGGCAGGTGGATGTGTCATCGGGCATCGAATCCGCGCCGGGTGTCAAGGACGCCGCGCTGATGCGCGCCTTTGTGGCGGCGACCCGTTTCTGATCGGGCCTGATCGCCCCTTGTCGTCGCGCGCGCTGTCCCATATTCAACGGATGAAACCCAATATGGCAAGGCAGGCGCAATGAACGATCTTTTCAACAGCTTCATGACCGGTCCCGACGAAAAGGGCCGCTTTGGTGATTTTGGCGGGCGGTTCGTGTCTGAAACCCTGATGCCGCTGATCCTCGAGTTGGAGGAGCAGTTTGAAAATGCCAAGACGGATGACAGTTTCTGGGCGGAAATGCATGACCTGTGGACCCATTATGTGGGCCGCCCCAGCCCGCTCTATTATGCCGAGCGCCTGACCCGACATCTGGGAGGCGCGAAGATCTATCTCAAGCGCGATGAGCTGAACCACACCGGTGCGCACAAGATCAACAACGTGCTGGGCCAGATCATTCTGGCGCGTCGCATGGGCAAATCCCGGATCATCGCCGAAACCGGCGCGGGCCAGCACGGCGTCGCCACGGCGACGGTCTGCGCCAAGTTCGGGCTGAAATGCGTGGTCTACATGGGCGCGCATGATGTCGAGCGTCAGGCGCCGAACGTGTTCCGGATGCGCCTTCTGGGGGCCGAGGTGGTGCCGGTCACATCCGGGCGCGGCACGCTGAAGGACGCGATGAACGACGCGCTGCGCGACTGGGTGACCAATGTGCGCGACACGTTCTATTGCATCGGCACGGTGGCGGGGCCGCACCCCTATCCGGCCATGGTGCGCGATTTCCAGAGCATCATCGGCAAAGAGGCCAAGGAACAGATGCACGCCGCCGAGGGCCGCCTGCCCGACACCCTGGTGGCCGCGATCGGGGGTGGCTCGAACGCGATGGGGCTGTTCTATCCGTTTCTGGACGACAAGGATGTGCGCATCATCGGCGTCGAAGCCGGCGGCAAGGGCGTGAACGCCAAGATGGAGCATTGCGCCTCGCTCAGCGGCGGGCGTCCGGGCGTGCTGCATGGCAACCGCACCTATCTGTTGCAGGATGACGATGGCCAGATCCTTGAAGGATATTCGATTTCGGCCGGTCTGGATTATCCCGGAGTCGGGCCGGAGCATTCCTGGCTGCACGATATCGGGCGGGCGGAATATGTCTCGATCACCGACAAGGAGGCGCTGGAGGCGTTTCAACTGAGCTGCGCGCAGGAAGGCATCATTCCCGCGCTGGAACCCAGCCATGCGTTGGCGCATGTGATGAAGATCGCGCCGGATCTGCCTGCGGACCATTTGATCTGCATGAACATGTGCGGGCGTGGCGACAAGGATATCTTTACCGTCGCCAAGCACCTCGGCTTTGAGATGTAAGTGCGGACCTGACCCGCAGGCCCCTGGCCGAGAACGCGCGCCAGAGGTATTTTTACCAAGAAAAAGAACAGGCGCGCGGCCATCGGCTTTTTCTTGGTTCAAATACCTCTGCGATGGCGTCAGCGCCGGGCGCGCCGCTTATCTGGTGGGCACCGGGGTGTCGCCGCGATAGTCGTAAAAACCGCGCCCGGATTTGCGGCCCAGCCAGCCGGCCTCGACATATTTGGTCAGCAGCGGGCAGGGGCGGTATTTGGTATCCGCCAGCCCGTCATGCAGCACGTTCATGATGGCGAGACATGTGTCCAGCCCGATGAAATCCGCCAGTTCCAGTGGCCCCATCGGATGGTTTGCCCCAAGTTTGAGCGACTCGTCGATCGAGCGGACATTTCCGACCCCTTCATAGAGGGTATAGACCGCTTCGTTTATCATCGGCATCAGGATGCGGTTGACGATGAAGCCGGGGAAATCCTCGGCCGAGGCGGCGGTCTTGTTCAGATTCTGCACGACCTTGAGGCAGGCATCATAGGTTGCTGCATCGGTTGCGATGCCGCGGATCAATTCGACCAGTTCCATCACCGGAACCGGGTTCATGAAATGGAAACCCATGAATTTCTCGGGGCGGTCGGTGCGGCTGGCAAGACGGGTGATCGAGATCGATGATGTGTTGGACGTCAGGATCGTGTGCGGCTGAAGATGCGGCAGAAGATCCTCGAAAATGGCCTGCTTGACGGTTTCGCGCTCGGTTGCGGCCTCGATGATCAGGTCGGTTTGCCCGAGATCGGTCAGGGTCAGCGTCGTGGTGATCCGCGCCTGGGCCGCGTCCATCTCATCCTGGGTGATCTTGCCGCGGCTGACCTGGCGGTCCATGTTGCGCGCCATCAGCGCGAGGGCCTTGTCCAGCGCCTCCTGGCTGATGTCGGTCAGCATGACCTCATAGCCCGCCAGCGCCATCACATGTGCGATACCGTTGCCCATCTGCCCTGCGCCGATCACGCCGATTTTGCGGATTTCCATCTGCCTGCCCTTTTACTGTTCCGCGCCA
>CAKSUL010000050.1 GCA_934501475.1 uncultured Roseovarius sp.
CCCCCAAGGGACGCGAGGACGAATTCGCCCCCGGTGCCCTGGGCGGGCGGATGAACACGATCATGACCGAAAACGGCGTCATCTCGCGCAACATGATGGACGCGATGGCCTTTTGTCCGTCGCTGATCATCAACCGCGCAGAGGTGGATGAAATGGTGGGCATCTTGGCCAAAAGCCTCGATCAGCTCGCTTCGGAACTTTGAAATCGGCAGAGGGGGCGCAAGCCCCCTCTTGACCGTCCGGCGCTGCGATGTGGCCGGGGATGTAGAACACCGCCGAAATCTGTGAATATTGGCTGGCCCTGTCACAGAGTCGGCAACAGGATGGCGGCAGAGTATGAAACTATTACGATTTGGAGCGCCGGGCCAGGAAAAGCCCGGACTGCTGGACGACAAGGGCGCGCTGCGCGACCTCACGAGCGTTGTGGATGACATCAACGGCGCGGCCCTGTCACGTGACACCCTGGCGCGGCTGGCGGCGCTGGACGTTGCAACCCTGCCGCAGGTTGCTGGCAGGCCGCGTCTGGGGCCATGTGTGGCGGATGTCGGAAAACTGATCGGGATCGGGCTGAACTATTCCGACCACGCTGCCGAAAGCGGGATGCGCCCCCCCTCCGAGCCGATCACCTTCATGAAGGCGACCACCGCGATTTGCGGCCCCTATGACGATGTCCAGATCCCCCATGGCGCCGACAAGACCGATTGGGAGGTCGAACTGGCCTTTGTCATCGGCACCCGCGCCAAGAACGTCGATGAGGCGCACGCACTGGATCACGTCGCGGGCTATTGCATCTGCAACGACGTCTCTGAACGCAGTTGGCAGATCGAACGCGAAGGCCAGTGGATGAAGGGCAAGAGCCATGACACATTCGCCCCGCTTGGTCCCTGGCTGGTCACGGCGGATGAACTGCCCGATCCCGGCGCATTGGCCATGACGCTGGATGTCAACGGGGTGCGCCGCCAGACCGGATCAAGCGCGACGCTGATCTTCGGGATCGCGCATCTGGTCAGCTATCTCAGCCGCTTCATGACGCTTGAGCCGGGGGATGTGGTGACCACGGGCACACCGCCGGGTGTGGGTATGGGCATGAAGCCGCAGGTTTTCCTGAAGCCGGGCGATGTGATGCACCTGACGATCGAGGGGCTCGGCCATCAGCAACAGACCGTCACGCGTCTCGCGCCATGAGGGGCACGGATGACAGCGCGGTGGATGCCGGCCGGTTCGATTATGTGGTGATCGGTGCGGGATCGGCGGGCTGTGTTCTGGCCAACCGGCTGAGCGCGCGGCCCGGCACGCGGGTTCTGCTGCTTGAGGCCGGGGGCAGTGACAACCGGTTCTGGGTGCATGTGCCGGTCGGCTATCTCTATTCCATGGGCAACCCGGCGGTGGACTGGTGCCTGAAGACCCAGCCGGAACCGGGGCTGAACGGGCGGGTCCTGAACTATCCGCGCGGCAAGGTTCTGGGCGGGTGCTCATCCATCAACGGCATGATCTACATGCGCGGGCAGGCGGGCGATTTCGATCAATGGCGTCAGGCCGGAAATACCGGCTGGGGCTGGGATGACGTCCTGCCCTATTTCCGCAAATCCGAGCATCATTTCGGTCCCGAGGATGCCATGCATGGCACAGGTGGCGAATTGCGGGTCGAGGCGCAGCGCCTGCATTGGCCGATACTGGATGCGGTGGCCGAGGCGGCGATCGAGACCGGCATCCCGGCCTGCGATGACTTCAACGATGGCGACAATGAGGGCGTGGGCTATTTCCCGGTGACGCAACGCCGCGGGCTGCGCTGGAACGCGCGCAAGGCGTTTCTGGACCCGGCGCGCAACCGTGCCAACCTTGCCATTGAAACCGGTGCAACGGTTCAGCGGCTGGTCATGGATCAGGGCCGGGTGACCGGCGTCATCTATGAGCAGCGCGGGCAGCGCAAACAGGTGCAATGCGCCGGCGAAGTGGTTCTGGCCGCCGGCGCGATCGGGTCGCCGCAGATTCTGGAACTCAGCGGCATCGGGCAACCCGAACTGTTGCAACGCCACGGGATCACGCTGCGCCATGCGCTGCCGGGGGTGGGCGAGAACCTGCAGGATCACCTGCAATTGCGCACGATCTATCGCATCAAGGGCGCAAGAACCCTGAATGACAGGGCCGGCAGCCTGTGGGGCAAGCTGGGCATCGCGCTGGAATATGCCCTCAGGCGCGCCGGGCCGATGGCGATGGCGCCCAGCCAGTTGGGCATCTTTACCCGCTCGGGCCCCCAGCATGAGACCGCCAACCTTGAATATCACGTGCAGCCCCTGTCGCTGGATGCGTTCGGTGAGCCGCTGCACCGCTTTCCGGGGCTGACCATCTCGGTGTGCAACCTGCGCCCCGAAAGCCGGGGAAGCTGCCATATCACCGGGCCAGGCCCGCAGGACGCGCCCGCGATCCAGCCCAATTATCTAAGCGCCGAGGCGGACAAGCGCGTGGCCATCGACAGCCTGCGCCATGCGCGCAACCTGATGGCAACGCCGCGGCTGGCCGAATTTTCCCCGCAGGAGCTACGGCCGGGCCCGGACGCGCAAAGCGATGAGGAACTGCTGCGCGCCGCCGGCGATGTCGGCACCACGATCTTTCACCCCATCGGCACCGCCAGGATGGGGCATGACAACATGGCCGTGGTGGATTCACGCCTGCGCGTTCATGGTATCGCGGGTTTGCGTGTCGCGGATGCGTCGATCATGCCCACCATCCCGTCGGGCAACACCCATGCGCCGGTCACGATGATCGGTGAAAAGGCGGCGGACATGATCCTGGCCGATGCGTGAAATGAAAATGCCCGCGCCCGTCTGAGGGCGCAGGCATTCGGTTCTGTTCGCGTCGCGGTCGCGGTTCAGCGCGCGAATTTCTTGTGCTTCAGGCGCTTGGGTTCCAGCGCGTCGACCCCGAGGCGGCGTTTCTTGTCTTCCTCGTAATCCTCGAAATTGCCCTCGAACCATTCCACATGCGCGTCGCCCTCAAAGGCCAGGATATGGGTGCAGATCCGGTCAAGGAAAAACCGGTCGTGTGAGATGACCACGGCGCAACCGGCGAAATCGACCAGCGCATCCTCCAGCGCGCGCAGGGTTTCGACGTCCAGATCGTTGGTCGGCTCATCAAGCAGCAGCACGTTCCCGCCCGAGCGCAGAAGGCGCGCCATATGCACGCGGTTCCGCTCGCCCCCGGACAGGAGCGAGACCTTTTTCTGCTGATCGCCGCCCTTGAAGTTGAAGGCCGAGCAATAGGCGCGCGCGTTCACTTCGGCGTCGCCCAGTTTGATGATGTCCTGCCCGTCGGCGATGGCCTCCCATACGGTGGCGTTTGGCAGCAGATCGTCACGCGACTGATCGATATAGCTCAGATCGACGGTATCGCCGTATTCGATCGTTCCGGCGTCGGGTTTTTCCTCACCGGTCAGCATCTTGAACAGGGTTGATTTACCCGCGCCGTTGGGGCCAATCACGCCGACAATACCCCCCGGCGGCAGCGAGAATGTCAGATCCTCGATCAAAAGCTTGTCGCCCATGGCCTTTTTCAGGCCGTTGACCTCGATCACCTTCTGGCCCAGACGCGGGCCATTGGGGATGACGATCTGCGCGCGCGACAGTTTCTCGCGCTCGGACTGGTTGGCCATTTCGTTATAGGCATTGATCCGCGCCTTGGATTTGGCCTGCCGGGCCTTCTGGCCCTGACGCATCCATTCCAATTCGCGCTCAAGCGTTTTCTGTTTGGACTTGTCTTCGCGCGCTTCCTGCGCGAGGCGTTTCGCCTTCTGCTCCAGCCAGCTGGAATAGTTGCCCTCATAAGGAATGCCGCGGCCGCGATCCAGTTCCAGAATCCAGCCGGTGATGTCATCCAGGAAATAGCGGTCATGGGTGACAATCAGGATCGTGCCGGCATAATCCATCAGGTGCTGTTGCAGCCAGGCGATGGTTTCCGCATCGAGGTGGTTGGTCGGTTCGTCCAGCAACAGCATATCCGGCGCCTCAAGCAGCAGCTTGCACAGCGCCACGCGGCGGCGTTCACCGCCGGACAGGCTTTCGACATCGGCGTCGTCGGGCGGACAGCGCAGCGCCTCGAGGCTGACATCAATCTGGGCGTCCAGATCCCACAGGTTTTCCGCGTCGATCTGATCCTGAAGGTTGGTCATCTCCTCCATCAATTCATCCGAATAATCTTCGGCGATCTGCATTGCGATTTCGTTAAAGCGGTCCAGCTTGGCCTTTTTTTCGGCCACGCCCAGCATCACGTTGCCGCGCACATCCAGCGTCGGGTCCAGTGTCGGCTCCTGCGGGAGATAGCCGACGCGCGTGCCCTTGGCCGCCCAGGCCTCACCGGTGAAATCGGTGTCCAGCCCGGCCATGATCCGCATCAATGTGGATTTGCCAGAGCCGTTGACGCCGACAACACCGATTTTCACGCCGGGAAGAAAGCTGAGATGGATATTCTCAAAGCATTTCTTGCCGCCCGGATACGTCTTGGAGACGCCCTGCATGTGATAGACATATTGATTGGCTGCCATGATCTGCCGCTCCGCTCTAGGAATCCCGTTGAATGCACTGGGGTGATAGCCGGGGCAGGGCGCAGGGGCAATGGGGGGAAGGGGCGTGCGCGATCACATGTGCCGCGCCGCGATATCGCGAGTGTCGGGTGCCTGCATGATCACCGGCGGCTGACGGGGGGCGGGGCGGGCGCGCAGCCAGGCGATCAACGCCTCGGGCGGCATCGGGCGCGCCAGCCCAAAGCCCTGGACAACAGGGCATTTCGCGCGCCGCAGGATATCAAGCTGGGCCTGCGTTTCGACCCCTTCGGCCACCATGTCGATTCCCAGAAGCGCGCACAGGCGAATGACCGTGCGCACGATGACCCGGCTGCGCGGGTCGCTGTCGAGTTGGTGCACCATGGCGCGGTCCAGCTTGATCGCGTCGATCTCAAAGGCGGACATATGCGCCAGCCCGGCATAGCCGGTGCCGAAATCATCCAGCGCCACGCGCACGCCCATGCGGCGCAAACGGGTGACGGCGGTCATGATGTCGCTGCCACCATCCTCGCGCAGGGTGGTCTCGCGAATTTCCACGCAGACCGAATCATGACGCAGCCCGCGCGATTGCAGCGCCCAATCCAGAAAGCCCGGATAATCGGTATCGGTCAGAATCGGGCTTGAGACATTGATCGACATGCGCATGTCGCCAAAACCGGCCTCTTGCAGGCGCGCCAGCGCAGCGAGCGCATGTGCCATCGAGAGTTGGTCAAGCCGGGCCAGCAGATGCGCCTGTTGCGCGGCCTCCAGAAAATCGCCCGGGCCCAACAGCCCCCGCGTGGGATGCAGCCATCGGATCAGCGCCTCACAGCCCGAGACACGGCCATCGGCAAGGTCGATCTGCGGATGCAGATGCACGGTGAACTGATCCTCGTCCACCGCGCGCCGCAGATCGCGCATCAGGTGCCGCGCCGCGCGATGGGCATCGCCCATCCTGTCATCATAGACCACCATCTGGCCGCGCCCGGCATGTTTGGCGCTGTAGAGGGCCTGATCGGCCTGCTGAATCAGCATTGCACCGCTGACATGGCCCTGTATGGGCAGGCTGGCCCCGATCGACATGCGCACCTGCACGCTCTGATCCTGCCAGATCAGCGGCATGCCGACGGCCTGAAGGATCTGCCTGCCCCGCTGGATCAGGGCGGCGCGCGACGCGATGTCGAGACAGATCAGCAGGAATTCATCGCCCCCGATGCGACAGGCCAGATCACCGGGGCGCGCGCAGGCATGCAGCGCCCCGGCCACATGGATCAGGGTGGCATCGCCCGCGCCATGCCCCAGCGTGTCATTGATATCCTTGAACTTATCCAGATCCATCTGCAACACGCCGATGCGTCCCTGCGCCAATGCGGTCTGCACGCGCTGACGCTTCAGGAAATCCGACAGTTTCTTGCGGTTGCCCAGCCCCGTCAGATCGTCATGCAGCGCGGCATGTTCCAGATTGTCCTTGGTGCGGTGCAGCGCCTGTTCGGTCTTGATCTGTTCGGTGATGTCGCGGCAGGTCACGACGATCATTTTCTGGTCATCACCTGCCCCCAGATCAATCACCGAATGGCTGAGCTGGTTCCAGAAGCGGTGCCCGTCCGGGCGGACCTGATGCGCAATGTGAAAACGGCGAAAGATCGAGCGGCTGAGATCATAGCGGAATTGCCCGCCCGCCCCGTCCATTCCCCGCGATTCGGGCGGGGTCAGCAGGGATTGCGGCGTCTTGCCCAGGGCCTCGGGCAGGGGCCAGCCCAGCATCTGCTCACAGGCCGGGTTCATCCATTGAACGCGCCCTTGCATGTCCAGCAGGATGATTCCGTCACGCACATGATCCAGAATGAGGTCGGCCTGACGCAGGCCCTGGTCGATCGCTGCCGGAAATCGCGGCATGCTCCGTTGTGGATGCTCATCCTGGGTCACGGCGGCCTGTTACCTGAATATGTTTCATGTCAAATGCCGCGCCAGACTGGCACCGAGGCCTTAACAAGCGGTGGCTTTCGCCCCGCAACCGCCCCGAAAATTACCTTCGATTTTAGCGGAATTTGCGCGACGTCTCCGGCACATGACCCACGGTTTTGCGCAACACGGGCGGCGAAATCGCTGGACAAGGCAAATGCGGCTGCCAAAAGGATGCCATGAAGAAAGCCACGCCTGTCACGCTTCCGTTTGCGCGCCCCGGTCAGACCATCGGGTTGCTGGGCGGGTCGTTCGATCCGCCCCATGCGGGCCATGTCCACATCACGCGCGAGGCGCTCAAGCGTTTCGGACTGGATCGTGTCTGGTGGCTGGTCAGCCCCGGCAACCCGCTCAAGGCGCGCGGCCCCGCGACGCTGGGCGCGCGGATGGAGGCGGCGCGCGCGATCATGGATCACCCCCGCGTCGAGATCAGCGATTTTGAGGCGCAGATCGGCTCGCGCTATACCGCGCAGACCTTGCGGGCGTTGCGCGCGCTGCGGCCGGGGCTGCGGTTCGTGTGGCTGATGGGAGCCGACAATCTGCTTCAGTTCGATCAGTGGCGCGACTGGCAGGAAATCATGCAAACCGTGCCGGTGGGCGTGCTGGCGCGACCGGGCGCGCGCACCGGCGCGCGCAGTTCAAAAGCCGCGCGCGTCTATGCCCATGCGCGCCTGCCCGGCCGTCACAGCCAGTTGCTGGCCCGGTGCGACCCGCCTGCATGGTGTTTCGTGAATGTGCCGATGCTGAATATCTCGTCGACCCGGCTGCGCGCCGAGGGGCTTTGGCCCGAATGAGGCGGCTCAATGGCGGTTGCCGGCAAATCGTGAACGGATTGGCCACGAATAGCGGATTGTCTGCGCGCGCGTCCTGGGGTTAACTGGCGGCCATGGCAAAGGATCTTTCAAGACGGCTTTTCCTGGGCACGGCCCTGGGGGGTGCTCTCGGCGGGCTTGCCGTGGGCGCGCAGGCGGGTGCGCCGTCCGTATCGCTGCGCCCGCAGATGCGCCCCGAAGGCAGCGACATCATGCGCCCCGTCGCGCGCCGCCTTCCGCAAGGTGAAGACCCGCAGGCCCTTGTCGATGCCGCAAATCTGGACGGCAAGGTGGCCTATGCGGTGGTGGACGTCAAAACCGGCGCCTTGCTTGAGACGCGCAATTCCTCGGCCACCTTCCCGCCCGCCAGCGTAACCAAGGCGATCACCGCGATCTATGCGATCCGCACCCTCGGGGCGGGATACCGATTCAGCACGCGGCTGATGGCCACCGGGGCGCTGGAAAACGGCGTGATCAAGGGCGATCTGGTGCTGGTGGGGGGCGGTGATCCGACGCTGGACACCAATGCGCTGGCCGCGATGGCGGCCGATCTCAAGGGCGCAGGCGTCACCCGCGTCGAGGGCGCGTTTCGCGTCTATGACGGGGCGCTGCCACGCGCGCGGGTGATCGACCCGGCGCAGCCCGATCATGTGGGATACAACCCGGCGGTGTCGGGGCTGAACCTGAATTACAACCGGGTGCATTTCCAATGGGTGCGCGCCGGTGCCGACTATCAGGTGACGATGGATGCGCGTTCGGACAAATACCGCCCGGCCGTGCGCGTCGCGCGGATGAGCGTCGTCAACCGCCAGACGCCGATCTACACCTACAGCGATGCGGGCGATCACGATGACTGGACCGTCGCGCGCGCCGCCCTGGGGCAGGCCGGAACACGGTGGCTGCCGGTGCGCCGGCCAGCCGATTACGCCGGTGAGGTGTTCATCGGTTTCGCGCGCGCGCAAGGGATCACGCTGGAAGGGGCGCAGGTGCAGGAAACCGCGCCTGAAGGCATCACGCTGGTGACGCATCACAGTGACGCTCTCAGCGATGTGCTGACCGGGATGTTGAAATATTCCAACAACCTGACGGCTGAACTGGTCGGGCTGACGGCGACGGTCGCGCGCAAGGGCAAGGCGGCCTCGATCCGCGCCTCGGCGCGTGAAATGACGACTTGGGCGCGCCGCGACCTGGGGCTGGATGATGCGGTGCTGGTCGATCATTCCGGCCTGGGCGCCGAATCCCGCATGGGCGCCGAGACCCTCGCCCGCGCCCTGGCCGAGGTTCAGCGCGACGGCGTGCTGGCCCCGATGCTCAAGCCGGTGCAGATGCGCCACGACAATGGCCAGGTCAACAGCGCCCACCCGGTCAAGGTGCTGGCCAAGACCGGCACGCTGAATTTCGTCAGTTCGCTGGCCGGTTATGCGGTTGCCCCCAACGGAACCCGGCTTGCCTTTGCGATCTTCACGATGAGCGACTCCAGGCGCAACGGCCTGCCCGAGGCCTCTGTCGAACGCCCCCCCGGTGCCGCGGCGTGGAACAAACGCTCCAAACGGCTGCAGCAAAAGCTGATCGAGCGCTGGGCCATCGTCTACGCGGGCTAAAACATGTTGCGTTGAACCGAATTCAGCCGCCGCCGTGAATGCCCGAATCCTGTTGGGCGCAATGCGCCACAAGACAGCTCAGGGCTGATCCGACTCGTGAATTGGTGCCTCTCGCCGGGCGCTCAGGCGGTCTTGCGCGCCGGAGCAGGGGCGGGCAGGTCTTCGATGATCCGGTTCAGAACCTCTTCGGCCTCGTCCGTGCAGAAATCGGTCTGATAGCGCTTGCGCACCCCCATATCCGACAAAAGATGATACGAGTCAGGCTCGACCCCCTGACGCGCAAGGCATTGGCGCGTGCAGGCCAGGGCACAGCCATCCAGCGCGATGATCGGGCGTCCCGATGTCGCCACGCGCACCAGCTTGGGCACATCGCCGCCCACACCTGCAATACAGGACATCTCGGCCAGCCCGCGACGGTCCAGTGACAATGCAAGATAGTTGGCCATCTGCGCGGCGCTGGAGCAGCCCGAGCAGGAATAGACCAGCGGCAGATGATCGCGTTTCGCCATGAAAGACTCTCCCCTTCTTGATCCGCGCAGTTTCTAGCGTCTGAAACGCGCCGGTCGAGGGGGCAAAACGCCGCAGAATCGATCTGCCACCTCACCGTTGCCCGCTTGCACAGGGGGCGGCGCGGCGCGACCGCGGCTTCTTCTTGCCGAAAATATCCCCGCCGGAGGCATCTTCGGCCTGCTTGCACAAAACGGCAGAGGATCGGGCCGGGCGGTCGGGACCGGGTGGGCTGCGCTGCGCCCGTTTGCAGGCCCTTGTGGCCGGATTGATCTTTTCAGACGCGGCAATTCTGGTATCCCCGTTGCATGGACATCATCTTGATCACCACCATCATTGCCTCGCTGTTCCTGCTGATCGGCGCAGCCGAGCCGTTGGCGTATTACATGCGCCTGCCCTATGCGGTGATCATTGCCGGGCTTGGCATTCTTGTTGGCGTCGCGGCGACCTTTTTCCTGCGCACCGACCTGACCGATGCACTGAACCCGGTGGCCGAGGCCATTCTGGCGCTGCCGATCCGCTCCAACGTGTTCCTCTATGTGTTCCTGCCGACATTGGTGTTTCAGGTGACGCTTGGGCTGAACCTGCGGCGGATGGCGGATGATTGGGTGCCGATCCTCGTGCTGGCGGTGGTGGCGGTGTTCGTCGCCACCTTCGTTGTCGGCTATTCGCTGGCGCTGGTCAGCACGCTGTCGCTGTCGGCGGCGCTGCTGGTCGGGGCGATCGTGTCCACGACCGATCCGTCGGCGGTGGTCAGCATCTTCCGCTCGATCTCGGCGCCCCGGCGTCTGGCGCGGATCATCGAGGGCGAAAGCCTGCTGAACGACGCCGCCGCCATCGCATTGGCCGCGCTGTTCATGGAATATGTCAAGGCCGGCCTGCCCGACCCGTCGGTGCAAAGCGCGTTGCAGCGGTTTCCCGTGCTGCTGGCGGGGGGTGTGGTGGTCGGCTGGGTGGCGGCGCGGGTGATGATCTGGGTCATGGCGCTGTTCAGCCGCTATGAGCTGGCGGTGATTTCGGTCTCGATCGCGCTGCCATATCTTGCCTATATCGTCGCGGAACAAAGCGTCGGGGCCTCGGGGGTGATTGCGGTGGTCGTGGCGGCGATGACCTTGCAACTGGTCGGGCCGGGGCGTCTGCCGCCGACCACATGGAAGAACCTGCGCGAGGTCTGGGACCTGCTGGCGCATTGGGCGGGGGCGCTGATCTTCATCCTTGCGGCGCTGCTGATCCCGCGGATGCTTGAATCCATCCAGTTGCTGGATCTGGCGCTGATCCTGGTGGTGGTGGTCGCCGCGATCGTGGCGCGGGCGATCATCCTCTACCTGCTGCTGCCGCTGCTGACGCGGCTGCGCCTCTCACCCGTGGTGGGGCGCCCCTACCGGGTTGCGATCATGTGGGGGGGCCTGCGCGGGGCGGTCACGCTGTCGCTGGCGCTGGCCGTCACCGAGAGCTATCTCATCCCGGTCGAGATCAAGCGCCAGGTCGCAATCCTGGCCACCGGTTTCACGCTGTTCACGCTGCTGGTGCAGGGCACGACGCTGCGCTGGGTGATCGGCCGGCTGGGTCTGGACAAGCTGTCACCGCTGGACAATGCGCTCTACAATCAGGTGATCGCCGTCGCGCTTCAGACCGTGCGCGAGGATCTGGCCGAGGTGACGGATAACTATGACCTGACCAAGGAAACCGTGCGCTCCGAGGCCAAGCGCTTTGGCGAGAGGCTGGATTTCGCGGTCAAATCGGCGGATGACAAGACCGACATCCTGGACCGTGACCGCATCACGCTGGGGCTGATCGCGCTGGCCAGCGCCGAGCGTGACGCCATCCTTGCGCGGTTCCGGGACCGGACGGTTTCGGCCGCCCTGTCCGAGCGTCTTCTGACCGAGGCCGACGCCCTGATCGAGGCGTCGCGCCATAACGGGCGCACCGGTTACAAGACATCCGCGCGGCGCAGCCTTGGTTTCGGGCGCTGGCTGCGACCGGCGATATTCCTGCATGACCGGTTGCACATCTCGACACCGCTGGCGCGGATCACCGCGATGCGGTTCGGCATGTTGCTGTCACAGCGGTTGATCCTGCGCGATCTGCACAGCTTTATCGACGGGCGCATCCGGCGCATTCATGGCCGCCGCGTGGCCGAGATGCTGCACACCATGCTGGACCGGCGCATCGAGATGGTGGAACAGGCGCTCGAGGGGTTGCGCCTGCAATATCCCGGCTATGCCGAAGAGATGGAGCGCCGTTTCATCCGCCGCACCGCCCTGCGTCTGGAAGAGCGCGAATATGACGCGCTGCTTGAGGATGGATTGATCGGCGAAGAGGTCCATGCCGCCCTCACCCAGGACATCATCACCCGCCGCGACCGCGCCGAAGCGGCGCCGCTGCTGGATCTGGCGATGCAAAAGATCGAACTGGTGCGCCAGTTTCCGCTGTTCTCCGAGATGGAGGATGCCGTTCTCAATCGCCTCGCGCGCGCCCTTGTCACGCGCTATGCCAATGTTGGCGACATCATCCTGCGGCGCGACGGCGCCGCCAAGAGCGTCTATTTCGTGGCGTCCGGCGCGGTCGAACTCGAAGTGGCGGGGCAGACATGGCGGCTGGGGCGGGGGGATATGTTTGGCCAGATGGGCCTGCTGATGCGCCGCCCGCAGCGCGCCGAAGTGCGCGCGATCGCCCCCTCGACCCTGCTGGTTCTTGACGAGGAAAGGTTCCGCCGCCTGTTAAGGCGCAGCAAGGTGCTTCAGCGTGCCGTGCGCGAAAGCGCCGAGCGGCGCGGCATTGCCGCCGATGAGTTGATCAGCGATTTCCTGACGCAGAAATAGGGGAAAATACCGACAACACCAAAGGCGCGCCGGGGATGACACCCACCGCCCCGATCACCACCGCCCTGATTACTACCGCCCTGATCACCACCGTCCGGTAAGCGTGCGCAGGATCAATGCCGTGCTTGTGCGCAGCGCCGATGGCTCCAGCGCCCCGGCGGACACATCGCCCGGCCGACGGGCCGCGTGGTGCAGCACGCCACCGGCCTCGCATAGTGGCAACAGCGCCGGGCGCGCCGCCCGTGAAACCCTGGCGCGGTTGCGCCGCGCCTCGCTCAGCCGCGCCAGACCGTCCCTGGCAAGATCGCGCACCGCTTCGGGGCGCCCGTCCAGCAGCGGCACGCGCCCGGCCGCCTCAAGCCGGGGAATGGCGCGCAGCCAGTTGGCCAGACCCTGCGCATGGGCGGCCTTGCGCACCACGCCCTCATCCGCCTGACCCAGTTTGCGCGCGCCGACCCACATCAGATGCCCGGCGGTGCGATCCAGGTAGGATGCAAAATGCGCCTCATCCTCGAACGGATCGCGGTAGATGTCCCAGCGGCGCGCCGCTATCAGCCCGTCCAGCAATGCGGCGTCCTGTGCGTCCAGCACCCCGGCCAGCGGCGTGACCACCTCATGACGGCGCACGGTTGCCCCGGTTGCCCCGGCGGCGATCTCTTCCAGCGCATCGCGCCACCATTGCAGGCGCATTTCGGCGATCATCGGTTCCCGGGTCAGCCAGGGCGCGCGCGCCACCTCGACGTTGAACGCATATAGCGGAAACAACACCTGCCGCGCCGCCACCGGAGCCGCCATCGCGGCGCGGAACCGGGCCGGATCAGCGCGCCGCACCAGATCGGCGCAGGCGTTCAGATCGTCATTCACCGGGCAACTCGTTGTGCAGCAGTTTCCAGTTGATCGCATCCAGCAGCGCCTCGAACGAGGCATCGACGATATTCGCGCTGACCCCGACCGTGGACCAGCGCCGCCCGTCGCCATCCTCGGAATCGATGATGACGCGGGTCACGGCCTCGGTTCCGCCCTGG
>CAKSUL010000051.1 GCA_934501475.1 uncultured Roseovarius sp.
GCTGGGCCAGGGATTCTCGGTCAGCGCGGGGATCGTGTCGGCGCGCAACCGCGCGCTCAGCGGCACCTATGACGACTATATCCAGACCGATGCGGCGATCAACCGGGGCAACTCGGGCGGGCCGCTGTTCAATATGGATGGGCAGGTCGTGGGCGTGAACACCGCCATCCTGTCGCCCAATGGCGGCTCGATCGGGATCGGGTTCTCGATGGCGTCCAACGTGGTGTCGCGGGTGGTCGATCAGTTGCAGGAGTTCGGCGAGACGCGGCGCGGCTGGCTGGGTGTGCGCATTCAGGACGTGACCGCGGACGTGGCCGAGGCGCTTGGCCTTGAAAAGGCCGCCGGCGCGCTGGTCACCGATGTGCCCGAAGGCCCTGCCTCCGAGGCGGGAATGCTGGCGGGGGACGTGATCATGTCCTTTGACGGCAAGGACGTGGCGGACACGCGCGGTCTGGTGCGCCAGGTCGGCAACACCAAGGTCGGCAAGGCGGTCCGCGTGGTGGTGTTCCGCGATGGCGGCACAAAGACGCTGAAGATCACCCTTGGCCGGCGTGAAGAGGCCGAAGGCGCGGTTCCCGCGGCGCAGCCCGGTGGCGACACGCCCGACATGCAAAGCGAGCAGGTGGTTCTGGGTCTGACGCTGAGCCCGGTCACCGATGAGCTGCGCGCGCAGCTGGATCTGGCCGAGGGCACCAAGGGTCTGGTCGTGCGCGATGTCGACCCCGAGAGCGAAGCCTATGAAAAGGGCCTGCGCGCCGGTGATCTGATCACCGAGGCGGGTCAGCAAAAGCTGATCGCGGTCACCGATCTGGAGGACCGCATCACCGAGGCCCGCGATGCGGGGCGCAAATCGCTGCTGTTGCTGGTGCGCCGCGCCGGTGAGCCGCGCTTTGTCGCGCTGACGCTGGACAAGTAACGCCCGGCAAACTCCGCAGGGGCAAACGAAAAACGGCGCCGCATATCGCGGCGCCGTTTCCTTTTTCTGTTGCCCCCCGCCGTGATGGGGGGGCGCCGGATCACTCGGCCGGCTGGGCAATCGTGGTGCCATGCTTGTCGCGCAGACCGTCGCGGTACAGCGCCTTGATCAGCGCCAGGCACATCAGCCCCATCACCGCCGTGAACGGCAGCGCCCCGATGATCATCGCGTTTTTCAGCGCGTCCATCGGATTGTTCTCGCCTGCCGCCACGATCAGCGCGCCGATCACCAGCGTCAGGATCAGACCCCAGATGATGCGATGCTTGATCCCGGTTTCCTGCGCGCCGCCTGACATGATCGTGTTCATCACCAGGATGCCCGAATCCGCCGAGGTCACAAGGAAGGTCATGACCAGAACCACGCACATGACGGTGACCGCCGACAACAACCCGCCGTCGATCATGAAGGCCAGCGTCGCAAACAGCTTGTTCGTGTCCGACGCCGCCGAGATCGCGCCATTGGCCACCCCGCTCAGTTCAAGGTCCATCGCCGTGCCGCCCAGGATGGCCATCCATGCGAAACACACCAGCGCCGGCGCCAGAACGCAGCCGATGATGAATTCGCGCACGCTGCGCCCGCGCGAGATGCGCGCCAGGAACAGCCCCACGAAGGGCGAGAACGCGATCCACCAGGCCCAGTAGAACGTCGTCCAGGCCGATTGCCAGCCGAACTGACGCCCGGCGTTGCCCGCCGCATAGACGGCCGCCAGCGTGGTGTCGTCCAGCTCGGTCGCCGCGCCCTCAAGACCGGATTTGAACCCCTCGAAGCTGCCCCAGGGGTTGGTGGCCGCGGCCATCAGGTCCGATGCCATCGGTCTGGCCACTTCGGGTAATCCGGCGGCAAAGGCCTTGGCCCCTTGCGGCCCATACGCGCCAAAGCTGATCTGCGCGAAATGCATGATGTAATCCACCAGTGCGGAAAAATAGGTGGTCATCGCGAACATGAACGAGCCGAAGATCACGAAGGTCAGCAGCAGAACCAGTGACAGCACCAGATTGAGGTTCGAGAGGTATTTCACCCCGCGCCCCACACCCGACACCGCCGACAGCACCGACATGCCCATGATCGTCACCAGCGCCGCGATCAGACCCACCTTGCCCGGTGCGGGCAGGTCGCCATCCATGTTCATCATCCACTCCATGCCGGTGATCGCATAGACCCCGTCCACGAACTGACTGACGCCAAAGCCGATGGTGACCGACACGCCCAGGATCGTCGCCACGACCCCCAGAACATCGACCACATGGCCCAGAACCCCGTTCATCAGCCGGCCAAACAGCGGCGTGAGCGCCGAGCGGATGGTCAGCGGCATGTCGCGGGTATAGGCGTAATAGGCCAGGCACAGACCGGTCACGACATAGATCGACCAGGCATGAAACCCGTAATGCGCATAGGTATAGCGATAGGCCGATTGCACCGCTTCGGGTGTGCTGGGCGCGACCTCGCCCGAGACGGTCAGCGGGTTCGATCCCCACAGGCCCATCGGCTCGGCGGTGGCGAACACCATCAGGCCCACGCCCAGACCGGCCCCGAACATCATCGCGGACCATGAGAAATTCGAGAATTCGGGGCGCTCGCCGGCAGTGCCCATGACCCGGCGCCCGGTCGAGGGCAGGATTGCGATGATCAGCAGGAAAAAGGCGAAAAACCCGGTGATGTAGATGTAGAATTGATTGAAAATGGACAGCAGCTGGCTGTTCAGGCTGCCCAATGTGCCATTGGCATTGGCCGGGTAGATCAGCGCCCACAGCACCAGGGCGACCATGATCCCCTTGCTGATCAGCGCGATGGGCAGGCTGTTGTCGTGGTAAAAGCCGCCATCCTGCGTCCTGATATCAAGGTCTGTAAAGGGTGGTTTTATACTCATTCTGACTATCCCAGTTGTGTTTCACGGCCGGGCGGGCATGTGATCCGTTGCGCGGCGCTGCGCAGATGGCTTCTGTGGCCTGACTTTTCCGCTCCCGGTTTTTCACTCTCACATGACGGGAGTGCGACAAAGCAGCGCGATTCCGGCATGATCTGCGCCAATTGCGACCTTGCGCTGCACATATCCGCGCATGATCCGGCATGGTGCTGCGTCCGGCGCGTTGCCCCGGCGCGCGCCCCGAGGGCATCAGCGCCCTTGACCCTCGCGCCAAAGGCGGGTTTTGATGCGCGCCATGACACTGGATATTGAATATGTCCGGGCCCAGTTCCCGGCTTTCGATGAACCCACCCTCAGGGGGCAGGCGTTTTTCGAGAATGCGGGCGGGTCCTATACCTGTGCGCCGGTCATTGACCGGCTGACCCGCTTTTATCATCAGCGCAAGGTGCAGCCCTATGCGCCCTATGCCGCCAGCCGCCTTGCCGGCGAGGAAATGGATGAGGCGCGCACGCGCATCGCGGCGATGCTGGGCGTGGCCACGGATGAGCTCAGCTTCGGGCCGTCAACCACGCAGAACACCTATGTTCTGGCCCGCGCCTTTGCCGGGTGGATGCGCCCCGGCGATGCCATCGTCGTGACCAATCAGGACCATGAGGCCAATACCGGCCCGTGGCGGCGTCTGGCCGATGAGGGATTCGAGATCCGCGAATGGAAGATCGACCCCGAGACCGGCCATCTCGACCCCGAGGATCTGGAAAACCTGCTGGATGAGCGGGTGAGGCTGGTGTGTTTTCCGCATTGCTCGAACGTGGTGGGGCAGGTCAATCCGGTGGTCGAGATCACCGCGCTGGCCCATGCCGCGGGCGCGTTCGTCTGTGTGGACGGGGTCAGCTATGCGCCGCATGGCTTTGTGAATGTCGGGCTGATGGGGCCGGATATCTATCTGTTTTCGGCCTACAAGACCTATGGCCCGCATCAGGGCATCATGGTCATCCGGCGCGATCTGGGCATGCAACTGCCCAATCAGGGGCATTATTTCAACGCCGACACGCTATACAAACGCTTTACTCCCGCCGGGCCGGATCACGCCCAGATCGCCGCCTGCGCCGGCATGGCCGATTACATGGACGCGCTGGCGGATCATCACGCCATCACCGGCCCTGCGGCCGAGCGTGCCACCGGCGTGCATGACCTGATGCGCGCGCATGAGGCGGCGCTGTTGCAGCCGCTTCTGGATCATCTCAAGGATCGCAATTCGGTGCGCCTGCTGGGCCCCGGCAGCGCCGAGGGGCGCGCGCCCACCGTGGCCCTGGCCCTCAACCGCCCCGGCGAAGAGGCCGCGCGCGACCTGGCCAAGAGGGGCATCATGGCGGGGGGCGGCGATTTCTATGCGGTGCGCGCGCTCAGCGCGATGGGCGTCGATCCCGATCAGGGGGTTCTGCGGCTCAGTTTCACGCATTACACCAGCCGCGCCGAGATGGATCAGCTATTGACGGCGCTTGACGATATTCTTTGATCCATGCCCCTATGGCGCGCGTAAGTCCTGACAGAATTGGGGCAGGCTATGATCAAGGATAAACCGACACTTCTGTGGCTGCGCCGCGATCTGCGTCTGGGCGATCATCCGGCGTTGACGGCGGCGATTGCGCAAGGGGGTCCGGTGATCCCGGTCTTCATCCGCGATGCGCAGGTCGATGCCCTTGGGGCGGCGGCGAAATTCCGGTTGGGCTTGGCGATTGACGCGCTGGCGGCGCGTTTGCAGGACATGGGCAGCCGGCTGATCCTGCGCTCGGGCGACGCGCTTGGGGTGTTGCAGGCGCTGGTCGCCGAGACGGGGGCAGGGGCGCTGCATTGGTCGCGCGCCTATGACCCCGAGTCGATTGCGCGCGACACGTCGATCAAGGCCGCGCTGGCGCGCGCCGGGGTCGAGGTGCACAGCCATCCCGGCCATCTGCTGTTCGAGCCATGGACGGTGCAGACCAAGACCGGCGGGTATTACCGGGTCTACACACCGATGTGGCGCGCGGTGAAGGACCGTCCCGTCGCCCCCCCGCTGCCCGCACCCCCGGTGATCCCCGCGCCGGATGACTGGCCGCGCAGCGATGCCTTGCCGGACTGGGCGATGGGGCGCGCGATGAACCGGGGCGCCGATATTGTCGCGCGTTGGCAGCGCGTCGGAGAGGACGCCGCGCAGGAGCGGCTGGCGGCGTTCACCCATGGCGCGATCAACACCTATCACGACGCGCGCGACCTGCCATGCGTGGATGGCACATCGGGCCTGTCGGAAAATCTTGCCGTGGGCGAGATATCCCCGCGCCAGTGCTGGCACGCGGGGCTGCGCGCGCGGCACGAGGGGGCACAGGGCAGCGAAACCTGGCTGAAAGAGCTGGTCTGGCGCGAATTTGCCTATCACCTGATGTTTCACAGCCCCCATATCCTGACCGACAACTGGCGCCCCGAATGGGACGCCTTTCCCTGGCGCAGCGACACGGATCATCCCGATGTGATCGCGTGGAAACAGGGGCGCACCGGCGTGCCCTTTGTCGATGCCGCCATGCGCGAGATGTATGTGACCGGCAAGATGCATAACCGCGGGCGGATGATCGTGGCCTCGTTCCTGACCAAGCACCTGATGACCGACTGGCGCATCGGCATGGCGTGGTTCGCGGATTGCCTGACCGATTGGGACCCGGCCAGCAACGCCATGGGCTGGCAATGGGCCGCGGGGTCGGGGCCGGACGCAACGCCCTATTTCCGTATCTTCAACCCCGAAACCCAGCTTGCCAAATTCGACGCTGATGGCGGCTATCCCCGGCGCTGGATCGCCGAGGGGCAGGCGCGCGCGCCCGCTACCGCGCTGTCGTTCTTTGAGGCGATTCCGCGCTCATGGGGGCTGGACCCCGATGATCGCTACCCGGCGCCGATCATCGCCCTGACGGCGGGGCGCGCCCGCGCGCTGGACGCCTATTCAGGCTACAAGGGCTGAGAATGCAGCGCGAAAAGACAGAGTTTCAGAAAGACACGCCCATGATCCTGACCCAGACCGATGGCCAGAAAAATCTGCCCCGCTATTTCGCCCGCGTGTTCGAGACCGCGTGCAAGGTCCGCCATGGCCGGCTGGATTTCGTGCTGCCCGACGGGCGCATCTTTCGCGCCCAGGGCGGCGCGCCCGGCCCCGCGGCCACGTTGCATCTGCACAACCCCGACATCTTCGCGCGCCTGCTGCGCGAGGGCGATCTGGGCTTTTGCGAGGCCTATCTCGATCAATGGTGGAGCAGCCCGGACCTTCAGGCGCTGATGGATTTCGTTCATGCCGACAATGATGAGATCTATGACGGCTTTCCGGGCATGGCGCTGGTGCGCGCCTATGAGAACCTGCGCCACCGCATGAACGGCAATTCCCGCCGACAGGCGCGCCGCAACATCAGCTATCACTATGATCTGGGCAATGATTTCTATGGTCTGTGGCTGGCTGACAGCATGACCTATTCCAGCGCCCTGTTTCAGAGCGGAGATGAAAGCCTCGAGGCCGCGCAGCGCGCCAAATACGCCTCGCTGGTGGATCAGATGGGCGTGGGGCCGGGGGATCACGTGCTGGAAATCGGCTGTGGCTGGGGCGGGTTTGCCGAATATGCCGCGCGCGAACGCGGCCTGCGCGTCACCGGCCTGACCATCAGCGCCGAGCAACTGAGCTATGCGCAGGACCGGATCGCGCGCGCCGGGCTGGGCGATATGGTCGAGCTGAAGTTGCAGGATTACCGCGATGAGCGCGGCACATATGACGGCATCGCCAGCATCGAGATGTTCGAGGCGGTCGGTGAAAAATACTGGCCGATCTATTTCAACACCCTGCGCGAACGGCTGCGCCCCGGCGCGAATGCGACGTTGCAGATCATCACCGTGCAGGACAAACGCTGGGAGACATATCGAAAAGGCGTTGATTTCATACAGAAATATATCTTTCCCGGTGGCATGTTGCCCAGCCCCTCGGCCCTGCAGCGCGAAGTGCAGCGCGCCGGTCTGCGCATCCATCATTCGATCGAATTCGCCGACAGCTACAGCCAGACGCTGCGCCGCTGGCATGACAGGTTCAACCGCGAATGGGACCGCGTGGCGGATCTGGGATTTGACGATCGCTTCCGGCGGATGTGGAATTTCTATCTCACCTCTTGCGCGGGGGCGTTTCAGGGGGGAAACTGTGACGTGACGCAGATCACCATCACAAGGCCCTGATCCCATGCCAGTCACCGACAGAATGCCGACCACCGCGCGCCTTGTGGCGGCGCTTTGCCTTGCGGCCCTGGGTTGGGTCGCCTCGGAGATGATCCGCGATATCATGCCGCCCCATACCGGGTTCGGCTGGTTCAACGTGGTCAATGTGGTCCTGGGTGCGCTGTGCGGCTGGTACGTGATCGGCACGCGGGTGGGGCGGGGCTATGTGGATGCGGTCAGCATCGGGCTGACCGGGGCGGTGGCGCTGGTGGTGTGGGGGCTGTTCGCCCAAAGCCTCAATGAAATGCTGCGTCAGGCGCTGATGAAGAAATACGAAGGCCCGGTCGAGGCGATTGTCGGGATTTTCAACAACGCGATGGAATTCGGACAATTCCTGCTGGACGCGCCGCTGATCATCACGCTGATTCTGGGCGGGATCGCGGCTGGCCTGCTCAGCGAATTTGCGGCGCGGCGCTGGACCTGAATACATGGAAAATCTGTTTCTTTATGGCACCTTGTGCGACGATGTTCTGTTGCGGATCGTGCTGGGCGAGGGGCGCGGGACGGTCGATATAACCCCGGCGGAGCTGCGTGATCACGGTGTGTTCTGGGCGCGCGATCAGATCTTTCCGACAATCGAGGCGCGCAGCGGCGCGCAGGCGCGCGGCATCGTGTTGCGCAACCTCTCGGCGCAGGACATGGCGCGGCTCAATTTCTACGAAGGCGGCTTTGGCTATGATCTGAAACCCGTCACTGTCAGCACCGCAACCGGGCAGATCAGTGCGCAGGTCTATTTCCCCCGTCCCGGCCAGTGGCAGGCGGGCGCGGACTGGTCGCTGAGCGACTGGCAGGCCGATTGGGGCGTGCTGAGCCGTCTGACCGCGGCCGAGGCGATGGGCTATTTCGGGCGCTTTGACGCCGCCGCGCTGGCGGCGCGGATGCCGATGATGCGCGCGCGCGCCGCCTCGCGGCTGGCGGCCACCGGGGTGCCGGCGCACGTGCGCTGTGCGGCCAGCGCCGACATGGTCGAAGAGATCGCCGTTCACACCCCCCATGCCGGATTTTATGTCACCCGCGTGCATGATCTGCGCCCGCCGCGCTTTGACGGGGCGCGTGGTCCGGTGCTGCGCCGCGAGGTGCTGGTGGGCACCGACGCCGCCATCGTGCTGCCCTATGATGCGGCGCGCGACCGGGTTCTGCTGGTCGAACAGTTCCGCATGGGGCCCTATGGGCGCGGCGATCCGCGTCCCTTCATGCTCGAGCCGGTGGCGGGGCGTGTCGATCCCGGCGAGACGCCGGATCAGGCTGCACGGCGCGAATGCCGAGAAGAGGCGGGGGTGACGCTGCACCGGCTTGAGAAAATCTCGAGCCATTATTGCTCACCGGGCAGTTCGACCGAGTATTTCCACTTGTTTCTGGGCCTGTGCGATCTGGACCAGATGGGGCGCGGGCAGGGCGGTCTGGACAGCGAGGATGAGGATATCCGCACCCATGTGCTGCCGTTTGACGCCGCGATGGCGTTGCTGGACAGCGGCGAGGCCGATAACGGTCCGCTGATCCTGTCGCTGATCTGGTTGGCGCGGGAACGTTCACGCCTGCGTGCATCTGCTTGAGTTTCCACATGTCAGCGCCTAAACCGGGGGCATCATTTCAGCGAGGAGCACCCCAAGATGCGCATTGCACAGGACTTGGCCGAAGCGGTGGGCAACACGCCCCTGATCAAACTGCGCCGTGCCAGCGAAGAGACCGGCTGCACCATTCTGGGCAAGGCTGAATTCCTCAATCCCGGTCAATCGGTCAAGGACCGCGCGGCGCTGTTCATCATCCGCGACGCGATTGCGCGCGGCGCGCTGAAACCGGGCGGCACGATCGTCGAGGGGACGGCGGGCAATACCGGGATCGGTCTGGCCCTTGTTGGCGCGTCGATGGGGTTCAGGACGGTGATCGTCATCCCCGAGACCCAGAGCGAAGAGAAAAAGGACATGCTGCGTCTGGCCGGTGCCGATCTGGTGCAGGTGCCCGCCGCGCCCTATTCCAACCCCAACAATTTCGTGCACTACTCCGAGCGTCTGGCGGCGAAACTCGCTAAGAGTGAGCCAAATGGCGCGATCTGGGCCAACCAGTTCGACAATACCGCCAACCGTCAGGCACACCTCGAGACCACCGGCCCCGAAATCTGGGATCAGACCGGCGGCAAGGTGGATGGCTTCATCTGTGCGGTGGGATCGGGGGGCACGCTGGCCGGTGTGGCGATGGCGCTGCAACCCAAGGGCGTCAGGATCGGGCTGGCCGATCCGATGGGGGCCAAGCTTTACAGCTATTACACCACTGGCGCGCTGGAAAGCGAAGGTGGCTCGATCGCGGAAGGCATCGGACAGGTGCGCATCACCGCCAATCTTGAGGGGTTCACCCCCGATTTTGCCTGTCAGGTCCCCGATTCCGAGGCCCTGCCGGTGGTGTTTGACCTGCTCGAGAACGAGGGGCTGTGCCTTGGTGCGTCCTCGGGGGTGAATGTGGCCGGTGCGATCCGCATGGCGCGCGACATGGGCCCCGGCCACACCATCGTGACGGTGCTGTGCGATTACGGCACGCGCTATCAGTCCAAGCTGTTCAACCCGGATTTCCTGCGTGAAAAGGACCTGCCGGTGCCCGAATGGCTGGACAGCGCGCCGCGCGCCCTTCCCGGGGCGTTCGAGGAGTGAGCCGCCTCATGCGACATCTGATCCTGGCGCTGGCCCTGTTGGCACTGGCCCCGGCCATGGCCCTGATCGCCGCGCCCACGGCGGCGGTGGCGCAACAGGCGTCCAAGGCCCCGGATTACGAGAGTTGGACCCGCACCGCCAAACGCGCCTCCGAGGCGATCGAATCCTCGCGCGCCTCGACCGCCGCGCTGGAGGATCTGCGCACGCAACTGGTGGATTGGCGCGATATTTTCAGCGCCGCGCAGAAAACCAACTCCAACGCCATCACCACGGCGCAGAACCAGCTGGATGCGTTGGGACCGCCGCCAGATGACGGCAGCGAAAGCGAAGAGGTCGCAGGCCAGCGCGCCCAGTTGACCGATCAGCTGGGCCGCCTTCAGGCACCCGTCAAGACCGCGCAACTGGCCTATAGCCAGGCCGATGGCATGATCAAGGGCATCGACCGGATCATCCGCGAACGTCAGGCGCGTCAATGGCTTGAGGTCAGCCCTTCGCCGCTGAACCCGGTGCATTGGCCGGCGGGGGTCAGCGCGCTTTATGAGACATTCGATTCGGTGCGCGTCGAAATCACCAAGTACCTGCGCAGCGATATTCAGCGGGCCGAAACCTGGCGCACCCTGCCGGTGGTGGTGGTGCTGGTGCTGATCGGCCTGGTTCTGATGCTGCGCGGGCGCTACTGGGTGGAACTGGCGGTGCGGCTGGTGCTGCCGGGCAGCAACACATCGGCGCGCTGGATCATCACGCTGCTGTTGTCGCTGGGCGAAATGGTGGTGCCTTTCGTCGGGCTGCTGATTTTCATAAAGGCGCTTTATCTCAGCAATCTGGTGGGGTTGCGCGGCGATCTGTTGCTGATTGCGCTGAAACCGGCGGTTCTGATCGTGCTGATCACGCGCTGGCTGGCGCTGCGGTGTTTCCCGCGCTCGGATCTGCACCGGTTGCCGCTGGCGCTGGACGGCGCGGACAGGCGGGCAGGGCGGCTATATGGCGGCGCGCTCGGGATCGTTATCGCGGTGTTCTATTTCATCCGGCAGATGGCCGCGGTCGGGAACTGGTCGGTAGAGGCCAACAATGTGGTGCTGTTCCCGGTCATGGTGGTTTCGGGGCTGTTGCTGCTGAGGCTGGCGCGGCTGTTGGCGAAACATTCGCAGGCCGCCGCGCAGGACGAGACGCTGAACACCTATCGCAACCGTCTGACACGGCTGATGTCACGCGCGCTTTATGCGCTGGCGATCGTGGCGCCCACGCTGGCGGCCATCGGCTATTTCCAGGCGGCCGAGCGGCTGATGCTGCCATCGCTGTTGTCGCTGCTGATGCTGGCGGCGTTGCTGATCGTGCAGCGGGTCGTGACCGAAGTTTACGTCCTGTTGTCCAGCAACCGCGAAGGCGCCGCCGATGAGCTGGTGCCGGTGCTGGCGGGGTTCATCATCGTGGTGCTGTCGGCGCCGATCTTTGCGCTGATCTGGGGCGCGCGGGTGGCGGACCTGACCGAGCTGTGGATCCAGTTCACCCAAGGCATCAAACTGGGCGAGCTGACGATTTCACCGTCGATTTTCCTGACCCTCGCGCTGGTCTTTTCGGTCGGCCTGATCATGACGCGGCTGTTGCAGGGCACGCTGAAGAACACTGTCCTGCCCAAGACCAAGATGGATCAGGGCGGGCGCAACGCCGTCGTTTCCGGCATCGGCTATATCGGGATTTTCCTGTCGGCGATCATTGCCATCACCAGTGCGGGAATTGACCTCAGCTCCATCGCCATTGTCGCCGGTGCCCTCTCGGTCGGTATCGGTTTCGGCCTGCAGAATATCGTCTCGAACTTCGTTTCGGGGATCATCCTGCTGATCGAGCGGCCGATCAGCCAGGGCGACTGGATCGAGGTTGGCGGGCTGCACGGGACGGTGCGCCAGATCTCGGTGCGCTCGACCCGGATCGAGACCTTCGATCGTTCGGACCTGATCATTCCCAACTCGGATCTGGTCAGCGGAACCGTCACCAACTACACCCGCGGCAATACCGTGGGCCGGGTGATCGTGCCGGTCGGCGTGGCATTCAACAGCGACACCCGCGAGGTCGAGCGCATCCTGCGCGAAATCGCCAAGGCGCATCCGATGGTGCTTATGAATCCCGAGCCCAATGTCGTGTTCACCAAGATCGGTGAAAGCACCTTCGATTTCGAAATCCGCGCGATCCTGCGCGACGTCAACTGGATCATCAGCGTGAAATCCGACATGAACCACGCCATCGCCAAACGCTTTGGCGAAGAGGGGATCGAAATGGCCTTTGCACAGCGCGACATCTGGCTGCGCAACCCCGAAGCGCTGTTTCCCCCGGGCATCGGCCACCCCTCCGCCCCCGAGGCGGACAGTGCCCCGGCGGCGTCCTCAGAGGGGCAATCCGGCGGATCGGCGCAGCGCGTCGATGACAGTGATTCCGACACGGATGGCGATCCCGACACGGATGGCGATTCCGGCGCGGGCGACGGAGGTCAGCGATGACGCTGCCGCTGTTTCGGGACGATCCCTACCGGACCGAGGCCGGCGCCAGCGTGCGCGCCCATACCGCAGAGGGCGGTCTGGTCCTGGACCGCAGCCTGTTTTATCCCACCGGGGGCGGGCAGCCCGGCGATAATGGCGTGATCCTGTGGGCGGGCGGCGAAATGCGCGTCGCCACCACCGTGAAGGGCGAGGGCGATCAGATCGTTCTGGTCCCCGCCGAGCCACAGCCGCTGCCGCCCGTCGGCGCGCAGGTCGTGCAGCATCTGGACTGGGTCCGCCGGTATGATCTGATGCGGATGCACACCGCGCTGCACCTGCTGTCGGTGGTGATCCCGCTGCCGGTGACCGGTGGCGCGGTGGGTGAGACGCGCAGCCGGCTGGATTTCGACATGCCCGACGGGCTGACCGACAAGGACGCGCTCGAGGATCTGCTGAACCTCGCGGTCGAGCGCGACCTGGCGGTGGCCGAGGACTGGATCAGCGACGATGATCTGGCCGCCAATCCCGATCTGGTTAAGACGATGTCGGTCGCCCCGCCGCGCGGGCAGGGGCGCGTGCGCCTGATCCGCATCGGTTCGGGCGGCGATCAGATCGATCTGCAACCCTGCGGCGGCACCCATGTGGCGCGCACGGGTGAAATCGGCCGCCTGCGCCTGGGCAAGATCGAAAAGAAGGGCCGCCAGAACCGCCGCGTCTATCTGCACATGGATCGCTGACGCATTGCCCCAGTGGCGGGCAACCTGCTGAAAATACCCCTTGAACTTGTCCCGCCCCCCCCGTTAAAGAGGCGCAACGGAGAGGTGGCCGAGTGGTCGAAGGCGCACGCCTGGAAAGTGTGTAG
>CAKSUL010000052.1 GCA_934501475.1 uncultured Roseovarius sp.
ACCCTGACCAAGGAGATGTTCCTCAACCATCTTTATGGCGGCATGGATGAGCCCGAGTTGAAGATCATCGACGTGTTCATTTGCAAGTTGCGCAAGAAACTGGGTGAGGCAACGGGCGGTGACAATTACATCGAAACAGTCTGGGGACGCGGCTATGTGCTGCGCGATCCGGAGCCGGCCGAACTGGATGAAACCAGAATTGCCATGGGGGCCTGAGGCCCCCGATATGGCCCGCGCCACGTGATCTGCGGTGGGCAAGTGGCCCTTTCCCCCGCAACGTCCACCGCCTGGGGTGGGGATTGGCGCGGTGCCGCCGCCCCGCAGGGGGCAGGCCATGCGCGGGGCTGGACCTCGTTCCGCGCGCGCCCTATCACTTTGGGGAATGGACGGGGGTGAGGGACCCCTGAAAAACGGGGGCCATGATGCAGGACGACCACGCCCGGCAGACCAAACAGCCAGAGGCGCAGACGGGCGGGCAGGATGAACCGCCGGTCGAGGCGCTGGACACCGACGCCGCGCGCGCCGAACTGGCAAGATTGGCGCAGGTATTGCGCGCCGCCAATGACGCCTATCATCGCGATGACGCCCCGGAGATGTCGGATGCGGCCTATGATGCGCTGAAGGCGCGCAATGCGTTGATCGAGGCGCGCTTCCCAGATCTCAAACGCGCAGACAGCCCCAGCGACCAGGTCGGGGCGGCGCCCTCCGAGGGTTTTGCCAAGGTCACCCATGCCCAGCGGATGCTGTCCCTCTCCAACGCTTTCGACGAGTCCGAGATTGCCGAATTCGATGAGCGGGTGCGCAAGTTTCTGGGCCTTGGTGCGGACGATCCTGTGCTCTACACGGCCGAGCCCAAGATTGATGGCCTCAGCCTGAGCCTGCGCTATGAAAAGGGCCGGCTGGTGCAGGCCGCCACCCGCGGCGACGGGGCCGTGGGCGAAAACGTGACCCGCAATGCCCGCACCATCGGCGATATCCCCGACCATCTGAGCGATGCCCCGGATATCCTTGAGGTGCGCGGCGAGGTCTATATGTCCCACGCCGATTTCGAGGCGCTGAATGCGCGCCAGGCCGAAAATTCCGACAGGACATTCGCCAATCCGCGCAATGCTGCCGCCGGATCGCTGCGCCAGCTGGATAGCGACATCACCCGATCCCGCCCCTTGCGCTTTTTTGCCTATGCCTGGGGCGAGGTGTCCGCGCCGCTGGCCGACACCCAGATCGGCGCGATCGAGCGGTTGGGCGCGATGGGGTTTTCCGTCAACCCGCTGACCGCGCTCTGCGACGGGCCGCAGGACATGCTGGATCATTACGCGCGGATCGAACAGCAGCGCGCCAGCCTCGGCTATGATATCGACGGCGTGGTCTACAAGGTCAATGACCTGGGCCTGCAACGCCGGCTCGGCTTTCGCAGCACGACACCGCGGTGGGCGCTTGCGCATAAATTTCCGGCCGAACTGGCCTGGACCCGTCTTGAGGGAATCGACATTCAGGTGGGGCGCACTGGCGCGCTGTCGCCGGTGGCGCGGCTGCGTCCGGTGACGGTGGGCGGCGTGGTGGTCAGCAATGCGACCCTGCACAACGAGGATTACATCGCCGGGCGCGACAGCAAGGGCGGGCAGATCCGCGACGGCAAGGATATCCGCGTCGGCGATTGGGTGCAGGTCTATCGCGCGGGCGACGTGATCCCGAAAGTGGCGGATGTCGATCTTGGCAAGCGCCCCGATGATGCGGTTGCGTTCGTGTTTCCCGATACCTGTCCCGAATGCGGCTCGGATGCGGTCCGCGAAGAGGGTGACGCGGTGCGCCGCTGTAGCGGTGGCCTGATCTGCCCGGCGCAGGCTGTTGAAAAACTGAAACATTTCGTCAGCCGCGCGGCGTTCGATATCGAGGGTCTGGGCGCGAAGCAGGTTGAACAGTTTTACGCCGATGGCTGGATTCGCGAGCCTGCCGATATTTTCACGCTACAAGCGCGCTATGGCAGCGGCCTGCAACAGGTCAAGAACCGCGAGGGATGGGGCGAGAAAAGCGCCGCGAAGCTTTTTGCCGCGATCGAGGACAAGCGCAGCATCCCCTTTGGCAGGCTGTTGTTTTCACTGGGCATTCGCCATGTCGGGGAGGCGGCCAGCAACCTGATCGCGCGCAGCTATGGCGACTGGGCCAGCTTCGAGGCCGCCATGGCCGAGGCCAGCGCGCAGGAGGGCGACGCGTGGGAGCGATTGCTCAGCATTGATGGCGTCGGCACGGTGATGGCGCAATCGCTGGTCACGGCCTTTGCGCAGGAGAATGAGCGGGCGGGCATCGACCGGCTGGTGGCGCATCTTGAGGTGCAGGACGCCGTGCGCCCGCAAACCCAAGGCAGCCCCGTGGCGGGCAAGACCGTCGTCTTCACCGGCACGCTGGACAAGATGAGCCGCGCCGAGGCCAAGGCGCGCGCCGAGGCGTTGGGCGCCAGGGTATCGGGCAGCGTGTCGGCGCGCACCGATATTCTGGTGGCGGGGCGCGATGCCGGGTCCAAGGCCAAGAAGGCCGCCGAACTGGGGGTTGAAATCATGGATGAGGACAGCTGGCGCGCGCTGATCGGCGACGCATGAGCGCGCCGCCCCCCGTCGGGAAAGGCCGCCCCGAGCAGCTGTTTCCGCTGTTCGCAGAGCTTGAGACATTGCCCGGTGTCGGCCCCAAGACGGTTCAGAATCTGGCCGCGCTACAGATCGAAAAGCCGCGCGATCTGCTGTTTACGCTGCCGCAATCGGGGGTGGACCGGCGCAAGCGCGCCACTGTTCAGGGCGCGGAATTGCCCGGTGTCGTCACGGTCGAGGTGACGGTGGGACAGCACCGCGCCCCGCAGCGCCGGGGCGGGGCCTATCGGGTCACGGTCGAGGATGCGGCGACCACGTTTCAACTGGTGTTCTTTCATGCGCATGACGAATATCTGCGGCGCATGTTGCCAACCGGCGCGCGGCGCGTCGTGTCGGGCCGGGTCGAGCTGTTCGACGGTGTCGCGCAGATGGTGCATCCCGATCACATGCTTGAGCCACATGAGGCCGGCGATATCCCCGATTTCGAGCCGGTCTATCCGCTGACCGCCGGCATCACGCAGAAAATCATGGCCAAGGCCGTGCAGGCGGCGCTGACCCGCGCGCCCGATCTGGCCGAATGGATCGACCCCGCGCAAAAGGCGCAGGCCGGCTGGCCCGACTGGCATGATGCGGTGCACCGGGCCCATGCGCCGCAGGATATCGGCGATCTGGCCGCCACCGACCCGGCGCGCGAGCGGCTGGCCTATGATGAATTCATGGCCCATCAGATGACGCTTGCCCTGGCGCGCGCGCGGCTCAAGCGGGCCAAGGGACGCGCCAGCATCGGCACCGGAGAATTGCAGGCGCGCGTGCTGGACGTGCTGCCCTACGCGCCCACCGGCGCACAGACCCGCGCCATTGCCGAAATCGCCGCCGACATGGCCAGCGGGACGCGGATGAACCGTTTGCTTCAGGGCGATGTCGGCGCGGGCAAGACGCTGGTCGCGCTCAAGGCGTTGCTGATCGCGGTCGAGGCGGGCGGGCAGGGCGTGATGATGGCCCCGACCGAAATCCTGGCGCGTCAGCATCTGGAGGGCTTGCGCCCGCTGGCCGAGGCGGCGGGCGTGGTTCTGGAGATCCTGACCGGGCGCGACAAGGGCGCGGAACGCCGCCGCAAGCTCGAGGCGCTGAGCGCGGGCAAGATCCAGATCCTGGTTGGCACCCATGCGGTGTTTCAAAAGGATGTCGAGTTCAGCGATCTGCGCCTTGCCATCGTCGATGAGCAGCATCGTTTCGGGGTGCGACAGCGGCTGGAACTGGGGCGCAAGGGGGCTGCGGCGGATGTGCTGGTGATGACCGCCACGCCGATTCCGCGCAGCCTGGCACTGGCGCAATATGGCGACATGGACATCTCGGTGCTGGACGAAAAGCCGCCCGGACGCAAACCGATCAAGACCGCGTTGATCAGCATGCGCCGGATGGATGAGGTGGTCGATCACCTGCGCAAGGCCATCGCCGAGGGCCGGCAGGCCTATTGGGTCTGTCCGCTGGTCGAAGAGAGCGAGGCGGTCGATCTGAGCAGCGCCGAAGAACGCTTCAAGCGGCTGCGCGCGGCCCTTGGGGACGATGTTGTCGGGCTGGTTCACGGGCAGATGCCGCCCGAGGACAAGGACGCGGCGATGCGCGCCTTTCAGACCGGGCAGACCCAGGTTCTGGTCGCGACCACGGTGATCGAGGTCGGGGTGGATGTGCCCAACGCGTCGATCATGGTGATCGAGCGCGCCGAAAGTTTCGGGTTGGCGCAGTTGCACCAGCTGCGCGGCCGGGTCGGGCGCGGCACTGCGGCGTCGACCTGTCTGCTGATGTATCAGGCCCCGCTGAGCGAGGGCGGCGAGCGGCGCCTGACCACCATGCGCGATACGGATGACGGGTTTCGCATCGCCGAGGTTGACCTCGACATGCGCGGCGCGGGCGATCTGATCGGCACCGCGCAATCCGGCCTGCCGCGGTTCCGGGTGGCCGACCTCGAAGGGCAGGCGGCGCTGATGGCGGTTGCGCAGTCGGACGCGCGCAAGCTGATGGCGGATGATCCCGGCCTGACCAGCGAGAGGGGGCGCGCCGCGCGTGTTCTGTTGTGGCTGACGGAGCAGGATCAGGCGATCCGGCTGATCTCGGTCGGGTGAGAACCTGAAATCTATGTATTTCAGTGCCTTGCGGGAATTTCGTGCAAAAAGTTCACGAATGTTCTCATAAAGTTCTTTACAAATCCTTTCCAAAATGAGAACAAAGAGGCAACAGAGATTGGAAAGGTCCACGCCATGTTGCACCAGATCAAAACCGCCGCCACCCGCTCGCAGGATACGTTGCTGGGGGATGCGATGGGGGCGGTTGCCCTGTTGGTGATGCTGGTTGTGGGGCTGGTTCTGCCCGGTCTCATCTAGAGTTTCTGCCTGCGATGTCGCGTGCCTGTTCGTGCCTGCATCTTTTGTCCCCATTGTGATGCGCTACGACTGACACTGCCTGTCCAACTGTCCTTTCGGGTCTGCCTCTGTCCCCCCGAAACCGGCACGACAGGGTTCCGCGCGATATTGCGCCCACTGACCGCCGCCATCCGTCCCCGGATGCGCGGCGGTTTTTTTTATGGGGTGTGGTGTGTCACTCGCCCTTGCCGGGGCGCAGCAGCCAGACGGGGATGATGAAGACCAGACAGGCGATCAGGAAAAACAGGCTGGCCAGCAGCCCGATCATGTCACCCGCGCGCCATGTGGACCAGACAAAGCCGATCGCCGAGAGCGTGAACAGGATCCAACCGGTGAAATTGAAGGTCCAGACGATCCGCGGGCTCATGGCCTGATCCTTGCGGTGTCAGGCGCAGGACGTGGTGCAGGATGCTTTCTCCAGCGCCTCGACCGCGGCCTCAAGCGACAACAGGATCGAGGCGTGGCGGTTCTTGTATTCGCGCGCCGGGCGCAGCACCTCGAGCCCGTCAAAGGGCGCATCGGGGGTGGGGCCGTCATTCCTGAGCATCTCTTTGAGCGCATCGCGCGCCGCGATCACCTGCGCCGGGGTGCAGCCGACGATATTGGCCCCCACCACGCTGGCCGCCGCCTGCCCAAGCGCGCAGGCCTTCACATCCTGCCCGTAATCGGTGATGCGCCCCCCGCTGCAGCAAAGATCAACCGTCACGGTCGATCCGCAGAGCGGCGCGCGGCGATTGACGCTGGCGTCGGGCGCGGCAAGGCGCGCAAGGCGCGGAATGTCGGCTGCAAGGCCCAGAATGCGCGCCGAATACAGTTTGATCAGGTCGCTGTTGCCGCTCATCGCTTTCCCTTTCCGATCTCACCCTCTAAATAGTGACCCAAGCAAAAGATGCAAAAGGAAAATCGCCATGTCGGCCGTTCCCGGCGGGTTCGATCCTGCCAGCCTGACCTATAACGATGCCGGGCTGATCCCCGCGATTGCACAGGATGCGGTCAGCGGCGAGGTGTTGATGATGGCCTGGATGAACGCGCAGTCCGTGGCGCAGACGCTGGCAACCGGGCGCGTCACCTATTGGTCGCGCTCGCGCCGCGCGTTCTGGATCAAGGGCGAAACCAGCGGCCATGTGCAGGACCTGGTGGAAATGCGCGTCGATTGCGACCGCGATTGCCTGCTGCTGCGCGTCCGCCAGACCGGCCCGGCCTGTCACACCAACCGGCGCAGTTGTTTTTTCACCCGCGTCGATGACGACGGAGAGACGATCGTGATGGCCCCCGAAAACCAGTGATCCGCAGCATTGCCGCGCGCTGATCAAGGCGTTTTGCGGTTTTCCTGATTCCGGAAGACGGCAAAGGGCATCAGGCGCGTGATTTCAAGACCCTGACGCGACAGCCCATGCGCAAGCCGAAGCTGACAGCAGCCCCCGCACCGTGCCGGGGCCGTGGCCGTGTGCGCGGGCGTGATCCTGTGCCGGGGCGCAGCCTTGGGCGGGCAGGGTTTGAAAAATCTTGACAGGTGGCGCGACTCATCTCAAACATGATCCGATAATGGGATGCGATGTCCGATTATCGGGCAAACAAGGGGATGCAGCAGATCATGGCACTGGACATCAGCCTGTCCGCGGGCAAGGCGATCGACATCTTCAAGGTGATCTGCGGCTTGCGCGAGCCATGCTCGTTTGCCGAAATCAGCCGCCAGGTGCGTTATCCGCGCACGGTGACGACGCGGATGCTGGCCACGCTGGTGCATCATGAGATGGTCGAGAAAGACCCCGAGACCGGCCTTTATTCGGTCAGCCCGATCCTGCTGCATACGGTGCAAAAGGCGCTGTCCAATGATCCGGTGCTGGCGCGGGTCAATCGCCTGATGACCGATATCGCGACCCGCACGCAGGACACGGCGCTGTTCATGATCCGCAGCGGCGACAAGGCGCTGGTCATGTCGCGCGTCGAAGGCGCGGCGCTGATCAATGTGCGCGGCTCACGCGTGGGGATGGAATTGCCGCTGCATTGCGGCGGTGCGCCTTTTGCGCTGCTGGCCTTCTCGAGCGACGAATATATCGAAGACTACCTGTCCAGGCCGCTGAAGGCGCAGACCGATGATACCTGCATCGACCCGGCCACGCTGCGCACCCGCATCAAGGAGACCCGCGCGCGCGGCTATTCGGTGGGCATTGGCGATCTGTTCCAATATGTCGTCGCTCTCGGACTCCCGATCTATGACGGGCGCGGGCAGCTGGCCGGGGCGGTGAGCGTCGGCAACATCATCCAGAAATATCCACCCGAACGCATCCGCGAGGTCGGACAGATCCTGACCGAGATCGCAGGGCAATACTGAATTACTCAACGTCCAAATCCAATAAACCAAGGGAGCACGACATGAAAACCGGGATGAAACATCTGCTGGCCGCAGTCGCCGCATTGGCGCTGCACATGCAGGCCGGGCCGGGATACGCCCAGCAGGCGGACAACACGCTGCGCTGGACCAGCACGGCGTCGATCACCGCCATCGACCCCTATTTCAACTATCACCGCGAGGCGATGCTGCTGAATGGTCAGCTGGTCTGGGATACGCTGATCTACAAGACCTCCGAGGGTGAATATCTGCCGCTTCTGGCGACACAATGGGCATGGGTGGATGACACCACGCTGGAATTCACGCTGCGCGATGACGTGGTCTGGCATGACGGTCAGCCCTTTACCGTTGCCGATGCGGTCTATACGTTCAACTACATCTCGAACGAGGAAAACGGCGTCAACGTCCAGTCCAACGTCAACTGGATCGCGGGTGCCGAGGCGGTGGATGACACCACGCTGCGCCTGACCCTGAAAAAGCCGTTCCCGGCCGCGCTCGAGTATATCTCGACGCTTCACGCGATCCTGCCGGACGGGTTTTTCGGCGATAGCGGGCAGGCGGGGGCCGGTGGGCGTCTGGTCGGCACCGGGCCATACAAGCTGGCCGAATTCGTGCAGGGCGACAGTATCCGCGTCGAGGCGTTCACCGACTATTTCAAGGACAGCCCCAAGGGGATGCCGACATTCGATGCGGTCGTCTACCGGATGATTCCGGACAGTTCGACCCAGATTGCGGAATTGCTGAGCGGCGGGATCGACTGGATCTGGCGCGTGGCACCCGATCAGGCGGAGCCGATGTCGGGCGTGCCGGGCATCACGGTCAGCGCGGATGAAACCATGCGCATCAGCTTTCTGTCGATGAACCTGCGTGACATGGAGGGCGGCAACCCGTTGCAGGATCTGCGCGTGCGTCAGGCCATCGCCCATGCGATCAACCGCGAACAACTGGTCGAGCAGATCGTCGGCGAAGGGTCGAACGTGATCAACTCGCCCTGTTTCCGCACCCAGTTCGGCTGTGTGAAGGATGCCAACACCATCGGCTATGACCCGGAAAAGGCCAAGGCATTGCTGGCCGAGGCGGGCTATGGCGACGGTCTTGAGCTGAAGATGACCTCTTATCGCAGCCGCGAATGGACCGAGGCGCTGTCGGGCTTCCTGAATGCCGTCGGGATCAAGGTTTCGGCCAGCGTGCTGGATTACAGCAACGCGCGCGACCGGGTGGTCACCAATCAGGTGCACATGATGATGGGCGACTGGGGATCGTATGGCGTCAATGATGTCTCGGCGCTGCTCAACAACTTCTTCACCCTGTCCGAGGATGACATGGCGCGCGACGAAACCGTGTCCGAGGCGCTGTTGTCTGCCGCGCAGACCGCCGATGCCGATGCCCGCATGAAAAGCTATGACCATGCCGTGCGCCGTATCGCGCAGGAGGTCTACTGGTATCCGCTTTGGACCCATCCGACCATCTATGCCTACAACGCGAATCTTGAGTTCCAGAGCCACCCTGATGAGAACCCGCGCTTCTTTGAGGCGAAATGGGCTGATCAGTAACGCAGGAATTGGATCAGGGCATGCTTCGTTTCATACTCAGACGGTTCATGATCGGTGCATTGGTGCTGGCGGCGGTGGCCGTCATCACCTTTGCCCTGACCAATGCGGCGATGGACCCGGCCAAGGCGATCGCCGGGGACAGCGCCACGGCGCAGGATATCCAGACCATCCGCGAGCTATATGGGTTTGACCGCCCGCTATATGTGCAGTTCGTCGCCTGGGCGCAGGACATCGCCACCGGCGATCTGGGCCAATCCTACCGGCAGCGCCGCCCGGTGTCGGATGTGGTGTTCGAGCGGCTTCCGGTCACCATGGCATTGGGGGCCTCGGCCTTTCTGCTGGCGCTGATCGTGGGCATTCCGCTGGGCATCGTTGCGGGGCTGTGGCCCAATTCATGGGTGGATCGTTTCGCCCTGGGCTTTGCGGTGCTGGGGCAGGCGATCCCGAATTTCTGGTTCGCGCTGATGGGGATCGTGATCTTCAGCGTCAATCTGCGGCTGTTGCCGGTCTCGGGTTCGGCCAGTTGGCAGCATTTCGTGCTGCCCTCGGTCGCGCTGGCCTATTATGCGATGCCGACACTGATGCGCCTGACACGCGCCGGGATCATCGACACGCTGCAATCCGATTATATCCGCACCGCCCGCGCCAAGGGCCTGCGGCAGGGCAAGGTGGTCCTGAAACATGCGCTGCGCAACGCCATCCTGCCGCTGGTCTCGGTGGCGGCGGTGCAGTTGGGCACGCTTCTGGGTGGTTCGGTGGTGATCGAGACGATTTTCGCAATGCAGGGGATCGGCTATCTGGCGTGGGAATCGATCACCCTGTCGGACCCGCCGGTGGTGCAGGCCATCGTGCTGATCATCGCCTGTTTCTATGTTGTTCTGACGCTGTCGGCCGACGTGATCAACGCCTGGCTCGACCCGCGTCTGCGCGCCCGATAAGGAGGCCGAGGTGACAATGACCGATCCCGCAACGGATGCCACCGCGAACCCGGCCCGTGACCGGCGCCGCGCGCGGCGCGCGCGCTACCTGGCCCATACCAGCCTGATTGTCGGGGCGGGGGGGCTGATCCTGCTGATCGCGCTGGCCGTCTTTGCGCCGCTGGTCACATGGCATGACCCCTATGCGCAGGATCTGGCCGCGCGGCGCATCCCGCCGATCTGGCATCTGTGGTTCTATGACAATCCCAAGGCCGGCTGGCTGCATCCGCTGGGCACCGATCCGCTGGGACGCGATTACCTGACGCGGCTGATCTATGGCGCGCGGATCTCGCTGTTCGTGGGCGTGTCGGTGGTGGCGATCTCATCGCTGATCGGGACCACGCTGGGCATCCTGGCGGGCTATTTCGGCGGGCGCATCGACGCGCTGATCTCGTTCTTCGTCACCACGCGGCTGGCGATGCCGGTGGTTCTGGTGGCGCTGGCGGTGGTGGCGATGTTCGACGGCTCGCTTCAGGTGGTCATTCTGGTGCTCGGATTTCTGCTGTGGGATCGCTTTGCGGTGGTCATGCGCTCGGTCACTCTTCAGATCAAGAGCCAGGAATTCGTCAGCGCCGCCAAGGCGGTGGGCTGCTCGAACCTGCGTATCATCCTGACCGAGATCCTGCCCAATGTGGCGAATTCGCTGATCATCGTCGCCTCGATCGAAATGGCGGTGGCGATCATCTACGAGGCGTCGCTGTCGTTTCTGGGGCTGGGCGTGCAACCGCCGCTGCCGTCCTGGGGTCTGATGCTGGCCGAGGCGCGTCCCGAGATCTTTTTTGCGCCATGGATGATCACCCTGCCGGGAATCGCGCTGTTCCTGCTGGTGCTGTTCGTCAATCTGCTGGGGGACGGCGTGCGCGATGTCACCGCACCGGAGGGGCGGGCATGAAAGGGGCGCAGATGAGCGGGCAAGACCAGCGCGAAACCGTGCTGCGCGTCGAGAACCTGACGGTGCAACTGCCGACGCCGGGGGGGCTTTTGACGGCGGTGCAGGACGTGAACCTGACCGTGCACGCCGGCGAGACCCTGTGCATCGTGGGGGAATCGGGCTGTGGCAAATCCATGTCGTCGCTGGCGATCATGGGGCTGTTGCCGCGCGCGGCGCGCATCCCTTCGGGGCAGGTGAGTTTTCACGGGCAGGATCTGTTGAAGCTGGATCAGCGCGCCATGTCGGATCTGCGCGGCGACCGCATCGCGATGATCTTTCAGGAGCCGATGACCTCGCTCAACCCGGTGTTCACCATCGGCGATCAACTGGGCGAAACCCTGCGCCGGCACCGCAAGGTCACGCGCAAACAGGCCGAGGCCCGCGCGATCGAGTTGCTGGAACTGGTCGGGATCAGCGGCGCCGCACAGCGCCTGCGCCAGTATCCGCATCAATTGTCGGGCGGGTTGCGTCAGCGGGTGATGATCGCCATGGCCCTGATGTGCGAGCCCGAATTGCTGATCGCGGATGAGCCGACGACCGCGCTCGATGTGACCATTCAGGCGCAGATCCTGGGCCTGTTGCAGAAGATCCAGAAGGAACTGGGCACCGCCATCATGCTGATCACCCATGATCTGGGTGTGGTGGCGCGCATCGCTGAGCGCGTGGCGGTCATGTATGCCGGTCAGGTGGTCGAAAGCGGGCCGGTCGAGCAGATTTTCGACGATCCCCAGCACCCCTATACCCAGGGTCTGCTGCGCTGCATCCCGGTGCCGGGCAAGACGAAACGCGGCACGCATCTGGGCACGATCAGGGGCATGGTGCCCAACCTTGTCGGTGATCTGACGGGATGCCGCTTTTATGAGCGCTGCGATTTCGCCCATGAGGCCTGTCGCGGCGATATTTCAATGCGCCAACTGGTGCCGGGCCATGAGGTGCGCTGTGTGCGCGATCTGGACGCGATGCGCGCCACACGGCCCGATCTGACCAAAAAGGCCACCGCATGACCCGCGCGCCCACGTCCAATTCCGCTGCGCTGCTTGAGGCGAAAGGTCTGGTTCAAACCTATACGCTGTCGGCGGGGCTTTTTGCGCGCAAGCGTCAGCTTTCGGCGGTGCGCGGGGTCGATCTGACCCTCAAACAGGGCGATATTCTGGGCATTGTCGGGGACTCCGGCTGTGGCAAATCGACCTTGTCGAAGATG
>CAKSUL010000053.1 GCA_934501475.1 uncultured Roseovarius sp.
GTGACCCCGGCAGGATTCGAACCTGCAACCTGCCCCTTAGGAGGGGGCTGCTCTATCCAGTTGAGCCACGGGGCCGGATGGTGGGGTGGTTCTTAGCGTGGTGCGCGGGGCTTGTCATGGGGGAATGTCATTTGTTTCGTCGCCCTGTGATCTGCACGCATGCTTGCGGGGGGTTCACCGTTTGCGGTAGCATCGGGATGAGTGTTCTCAGGAAGGCAGATCGTGACAAATCAGGATAAGCGTCCGTTGACCCTGCGCGATGTCTCCGAGGCGTCGGGGGTGTCGGAAATGACCGTCAGCCGGGTGCTGCGCAACCGCGGCGATGTGTCGGATGCCACGCGCAAGCGGGTGTTGGCCGTGGCCAAGGACATGGGCTATGTGCCCAACAAGATCGCCGGCGCGCTGGCGTCGAACCGGGTCAATCTGGTGGCGGTCATCATTCCGTCGATGTCCAACATGGTGTTCCCCGAGGTGATGACCGGGATCAGCCAGGCGCTTGAGCAGACCGAGTTGCAGCCGGTTGTCGGGCTGACCGATTACCTGCCCGCCAAAGAGGAAAAAGTGCTCTATGAGATGCTGTCATGGCGCCCCTCGGGCGTGATCATCGCGGGACTCGAGCATTCGGACGCCTCGCGCGCGATGTTGCGGGCATCGGGCATTCCGGTGGTCGAGATCATGGATCTGGACGGCACGCCGGTGGATTCGGTTGTCGGCATCTCGCATCGGCGCGCCGGTGAGCAGATGGCCAAGGCGATCCTGCGCGGCGGGTATGAGCGTATCGGTTTTCTGGGGACCAAGATGACGCGCGATCACCGGGCGCGAAAACGCTTTGAGGGCTTTACCGAGGCGTTGGCCAAGGGCGGTGTCGAAGTGGCCGATCAGGAGTTCTATTCCGGTGGCTCGGCCCTCGCCAAGGGGCGCGAGATGACCCAGAAGATCATGGAGCGCAGCCCGGATCTGGATTTTCTCTATTATTCGAACGATCTGATCGGGGCCGGTGGGCTGTTGTGGCTGACCGAGCAGGGCATCGACATTCCGGGCGACATGGGGCTGGCCGGGTTCAATGGTGTGGATCTTCTGAAGGGGCTTCCGCTGGAACTGGCGACGATGGACGCCTGCCGCCATGAAATCGGCAAACAGGCCGCGGGGATCATCGCCGCGCGTGTCGGCCTGCCCGATCGGGGCGAGCCTGTGCGCATCGCGCTGGAGCCGACCATCAGCTATGGCGATACGTTGCGCCGACCCTGACCCGCGCGGTCATGGCACGGTCATTGCCCGGCTTGCGCGCCCTCAAGATCGTCGATCAGCCCCTTCATCTGCGCGATTTCCTTGCGCTGCGTTTCAATGATGGCATCGGCAAGATCGCGCACGCGCGGGTCCGAGATATCGGCGCGTTCGCTGGTCAGGATGGCGATGGAGTGATGCGGGATCATTGCCTTCATCCATGCGACATCATTGATGGTGGCCTGGCTGCGCACCAGGTAGACGCCAACGGCAAAGGCCAGCACCGCGGCCAGAAAAACCGCCGCGTTCAGCGCCGAATTGCGATACATGCCGAGCATGAAAGCCAGCATGATCACCGCCATCGACGCCCCCATATAAAGCGCCATCCAGGCGCGCGTCTGGCTGAAAAACACGTGATCCAGCGCATAGGTGTTCAGATACATCAGGCCGAACATCACCACGGTTGACGTGGCAATCATCGCGCCAAAACGCAGGTAAGACATGGCACTCTCCCTTGTCTGTGTGTCTGTCGCATCAACGCACAGCCGCGCCCTGAGGTTCCAATGGCGTTGCCGCCACATCGCAATGCCCTGCCCTACGGGATGGTTCCGGGCACGAAAAAACCCCGCTCTGATCCGAGCGGGGTTTCGTTATTTCGGCAGTATCGCGCGGGATCAGCTGTTTTTCTTGCCCTTGACCGGCGCCCAGATCCGCTTGTTGGTGAGATAGAGCAGCACCGACAGCACCGTAAGGAACAGCACACCGGTCAGGCCGGCATGTTTGCGCGCCATCATCTTGGGCTCGGCCGCCCACATCAGGAAGGCGGCCACGTCTTCGGCCTCATTGTGCAGGCTGTTGTCATGCCCGTCGTCGAAATCGACATCCTCACCCCAGAGCGGCTGCGCCATACCGATCCAGCTGCCCGGAACGGTGTGGTTGCCCTTTTCGTCCTTGCAGCTTTCTGGATAGCCGCCGGCGGTAAACGCGGTGTTATACGAGCCCTCGAAATCCTCGGGCGCACATTCGGGCGGATCTTCGTAGGCGACCATCAGCGTATAGATATACTCGGGTCCGCCCATGCCCTTGAACAGCTGGTTCAGGCCGGTGCCCACAGGCCCATGAAAGCCCGCGCGCTTTTTCGCCATCAGCGACAGGTCCGGCGCGTTGGGATCGTTCGAGCCGGGGAAATGATCCGTCGGCTTGGTCGGGCGGAAATCCTCCAGCTCGGCGTCAAACACTTCGAACTGGGCGGCATAGGCGCGCATCTGATCCGGCGGAAGATGCGGACCCCCTTCATCACCGACCGTGCGCAGCGGCACATATTGCAGGCCGTGGCAGGCCGCACAGACCTGCGTATAGACCTTGAGACCGCGCTGTAGCTGATTCTGGTCGAACTTGCCGAACGGGCCCTCGAATGAGAAATCCACATCCTCAACATGGCCACCGCCACCCGCCGCCATGGCGGCCCCCGTCGAAAGGGTCAGGGCAGCAATCGCGGATATCGCAATTTTCTTGAACATTATCCCGTTTCCTCTCTTATTCGGCCGGTGTTTCGGCTGGGCCGTAATGGGCGTTGAAATCGGCCTCGATGGTTTCGGGCTGTGCGGTCGGCTTCTCGATCACGCCCAGCAATGGCAGAACCACCAGGAAATAGGCGAACCAATAGGCCGATGCGATCAGCGAGATCGTCGAATAGGGCGGCTCGGCGGGCATGGCGCCACACCACATCAGCACGACGAAATCCAGCACCAGCAGCCAGAACCACCACTTGAACATCGGACGATACCGGCCCGAGCGCACGCTGGACGTATCCAGCCACGGCACCACCGCCATGACGGCAATCGCGCCGAACATCGCCAGCACGCCAAAGAACTTGGCGTCGATGATGCCACCAGTGATCCAGCTGGCGAACATCACCACCCACACATCCGAGGTAAAGGCGCGCAGGATTGCGTAGAAGGGCAGGAAATACCACTCAGGCACGATATGCGCCGGGGTCACCAGCGGGTTGGCCTCGATATAGTTGTCGGGGTGGCCCAGGTAGTTGGGCATGAAGCCGACAATCGCAAAGAACACGGCCAGGATGACCGCCAGGGCGAACAGATCCTTGATCACGAAATAGGGCCAGAACGATACGGTGTCCTTCTGCGCCTCGGCCTTCGAGGCGCGGCGCACTTCGACCCCGGTCGGGTTGTTGTTGCCCGTGGTGTGGAAGGCCCAGATATGGACCGCGACCAGCGCGGCAATCACGAAGGGCAGCAGGTAGTGCAGGCTGAAGAAACGGTTCAGCGTCGCATTGTCCACCGCAGGCCCGCCCAGCAGCCATGTCTGGATCGATTCGCCAATGAAGGGAATCGCGCCGAACAGGCCGGTGATCACGGTCGCGCCCCAGAACGACATCTGGCCCCAGGGCAGGACATAGCCCATGAACGCGGTGCCCATCATGCACAGATAGATCAGCATCCCGATGATCCATGTGATCTCGCGCGGGGCCTTGTAAGAGCCATAATAGAGGCCGCGGAAGATGTGCAGATAGACCGCCACAAAGAACAGCGACCCGCCGTTCATATGCAGATAGCGGATGAAATGCCCGCCATTGACGTTGCGCATGATATGCTCGACCGAGGCGAATGCCAGATCGACATGCGGTGTGTAATGCATCGCCAGAATGATGCCCGTCGCGATTTGCAGCACCAGGCAGAAGGTCAGGACGATGCCCCAGATCCACATCCAGTTCAGGTTCTTGGGTGTGGGGATCATGATGGTGTCATACAGAAGGCCGACGATGGGCAGGCGGCTGTGCAGCCACTTTTCACCGCTTGATTTCGGTTCGTAATGATCGTGCGGAATACCGGACATATTGCTTCTTCCTTATCCCAGTTTGATCGTTGTGTCGTCGACGAATTCGGTCACGGGAACCCACAGGTTCTCGGGGGCAGGGCCTTTGCGGATACGTCCGGATGTATCATAGTGCGATCCGTGGCAGGGGCAAAACCAGCCGCCGAAATCACCGGCACCGTCGCCGATGGGAACGCAGCCCAGATGGGTGCACACACCGATCATCACCAGCCACTCGCCCGCTTCGTCCATCGTCCGGTTCTGGTCCGAGGCGTCCAGCGACATGTCGTTGCGGTTCTGTGCGTTCTTGTCGATCAGCACATCCAGCGGAACTTCGCGCGCGGCCTCGATCTCGGCCTCGGTGCGGCGGCGGATGAAGACCGGCTTGCCCAGCCACTTCACGGTAAGCTGCGTGCCCGGCTCCAGATCGGCCACATCGACGCGGATCGACGACAGGGCCTGCACATCGGCAGAGGGGTTCATCTGGTTGACCAGCGGCCAGACAGCAGCCCCCGTGGCAACGACTCCGGTTCCGGCGGTGGCATAATAGAGGAAATCCCTCCGGGTGCCTTCGTGATCTTCTGCGTGGGACACGAGATACTCTCCATTCTTCAGCCCGCAAGGGACCATAGCGTTCGGGAGCGCGTATGCCGCCCCTTTCAGCCGGGTTTTTAGCTTGGGTTTGCGGATGCGTCCAGTGCGCAATGTCGCTGTTTTTGCCACAGTGCACTTGTATCACGCTTGAGCGGGGTGAAATGCGGGTGTAAGCCAAGATAGAATTACCCGGAATGGTCTGAACTCAAACGATAGGTCTACCCCATGAAACATCTCACGAAATCCGCTGCCGGCGCTGCCTTTGGCGCGTTGATGCTGTTGGCCGCACCGGCCGCCGCCGAAATGGAGCTGAACTTCTATGTGGGTGTTCAGAACGTGGACAGCAGCACCGGAACCGGCACATTGCCCGGCGGTGCGCCGATCAACCGCAAGTTCAAGTGGAAGGCCAATCCGCTGGAAAGCCCGTTCTATTATGGGGCGCGCGCCACATGGTGGACACAGAACAACCTGGGCTTCGGCATCGAGGGCACCCATACCAAGGTCTATGCCTCGAACGCGGACATGGCGGCCCTTGGCGTCAGCAAGCTGGAATTGTCGGACGGGCACAACATCCTTACTTTCAACGTGATGAAACGCTGGCCCGGCACGTTCGAGAATACCAAGTTCACCCCCTATGCCGGCGCCGGTCTGGGCGTGGCGATCCCGCATGTGGATGTGCAGGTCGTCGGGGCCAGCAACCGCACCCATGATTTCGAGACCACAGGCCTGGCCGCGCGTCTGATCGCGGGCATGAAATACGACATCAACGAAAAATGGGGCATCTTCGGGGAATATCAGATGACATGGTCCGACAACGACATCACCATCAACCCCGATCCCCTGGTGGTTGGCCAGACCGCGGGCAAGCTGAAGACCGACATCATGACCCACGCGGTCAATATCGGGATCAGCTACAGCTTCTGAACCGGCCCCGCCACGGCAAATGCATGACGCCTACCAGGTTTGTGCCTGGTAGGCGTTTGATTTCATGGATGTTTCAGAACCTGGGCGCCGCAAGATTTGCAGACATGCCCGGCAAGCAGGATCGAGAACACCCCGATCCATGTCAAAACCGGCAGGATCACCCGCCCGTTTCCCGTGCGTCATAGGCCTGCCGGATGTCCTTGGGCCAGGTCGAGCGGATATAGCTCAGCACCGCGGCAATCTCGTCGTCCGAAAGCACGCCGTCATAGATCGGCATATCCGTGGCATAGCCCGGATCACCGATGATGGCCGCCACGCCGTATTTGGTGATACGGAACAGGGCCTCGCTGTCGTGATGCCAGGTATGGCCGGTCCTGTCATGGGGCGGGGCGGGCAGGCGTCCGTCCGCGTTCCTTTCACGCCAGTTCGGCGCGCCTTGCAGGTTGGCGCCGTGACATGACGCGCAGTTGGCGGCGTAGACCTGCGCGCCAAGGGCCAGGGTCGCGCGATCATCGCGCAACAGACCGGAATTGTCCGGCCCGCCCGCCGTCACCAGCCAACCGGTGACGGCGACCCCGACAAGGGCCGCCGCGCCGATCATAATCACGCCGGGTTTCATTGCCCGGCCCGGTAGAACACCTCGCCTTTGGGTGCGGTCCCGCCAAAGGCGATGACATCGAACACCGCATCGGGATCATCCCCCATTCCCGGTGAGCCCATCGGCATTCCGGGCACGGAGATCCCCTTGATGTCCGGTTTTTCCGTCAGCAGCTTTTCGACTGCCGCCAGGGGCACATGGCCTTCGATCACATAGCCGCCGATCCGGGTCGAATGACAGGACCACAGCTCATCCGGCACGGCATGCGCCTGTTTCGTGCCCGCATAATCGTCATTTTCGATGATTTCGACATCATAGCCCGCGCTGCGGGCAATCTCGGCCCAGGCCGTGCAACAGCCGCAACTGGGGGTCTTGGTGACGATCATCGACATTGCACCGTCCTGGGCCATCAGAGGCATCGGCGCGGTGGACAGCATCAGGGACGCCGCGAATGCGGCGATGGAAAGTTTGGTTTTCATGGGTCGTTTCCGTTTATTGAAAGATGTGAGGTCTGGTCGCTCTCACACCGATCGCGGAGGGCCCTCGGGCGGCGCGGCCCTGAGGTCAGCGACGCGCCAATCGCTGATCACGAACATCTGACGCCCGGCCGCCCGCGCCATCGTCGTTGCCTGCGGCAGGGCCGGGATGGTGTAGGTCGCACAAAAAGCGGTGGAATGAGCCCCCGTCGCATCATCGCAGCATGCCATCGTCTCGGACTGCGCCGGCGCGGTCTCGAATGCCAGGACATCCTGCCCCAGCATTGACTGAGCATGCGCGAGCGTCGCGGCAACGAAAAGAAACAGGACGAGAATATACCTCATGGGGCCATATATCGGTTCGATCGCGCAGAACCGCAAGGTGGTAACTGCGCGACGTGCCGCCACACGCGACCCCCATCACATCGCAACGAGGCCTGTCAGTGCCCCGAAAGCGGGGCACTGGCCTGACGCTCAGGCGGGCGCGGTCGCTTTCATGGAATCGCGCGCGGCAAAGGCGTCATACCACTTGGCAAGGGCCGGATGGGTGCTGTGCCAGTCACGATCGGCAAGGCGGAAATCCAGGTATCCCAGCGCGCAGGCGACCGCGATCTGGCCCATGTCGATCGGTCCGGACAGATGGCTGATCCAACGCCCCTCAAGCGCGTCGAGACTGCGGGCGATCTTGCCCCACTGGCCCTCGACCCATTCGGACGAGCGTTTGTCCTCGGGCCGCGCAAGGATCTCATAGCGCATCAGGATCGCGGCATCCATGATCCCGTCCGCCGTCGCCTCAAGGGTCAGAACCTCCCAGAGGCGCGCATCGGGATAAAGCCCGCCCCCGGCGCGGGCATCCAGATAACGGCAGATCACCCGGCTGTCATAGAGCGCCGGACCACCGTCGCGGATCAGCGCCGGAATCTTGCCCACCGGGTTGGCGGCGGCAACGGTCGGATCGGGGGCCAGCGGCGACGTGGACACCGCCACGAGTTCGACCGAATCGATCTGCCCGGTTTCATGCAGCGTGATCACGACCTTGCGGCCATAAGGCGAGGGGCCGGCGGTAAGCAGTTTCATGGTCTTGTCTCCTTTTTCTGGGTTAGTGAGGCGTGTCAAAATCCGTGTCCGCGCCTGCCCGCGCATCAGCACCGCTATGGCCTTGATCCGGGGTGCCGCGTTTCGCAAGGGCCGCGTCTCAGCCGTGTTGCAAATCACCTTGGGGGAAATAGACAGGGGCCGCGCCCGATTGCCAAGGGGTATATTTGACCATGATCGCGGCAAAGGCGTCGCTGCCCTTGAAGGCCTCGAGCCAGCGGATCAGATGCGGCCAGGGCCGGGCGGCGAACCATGCCTGATCGACATGGGCGAATTGGCGCACAAAGGGCAGGATCGCCATATCGGCAAGGCCGGGCCGGGGGCCGAACAGCCAGGGGTTCGCGCCAAGGTGTTCCTCAAGCGTGCACAGGAACGCAGCGGCCCCGTCACGCGCCAGCATCGGATCGGTGCCCGGATGGCGCGCCGCGTATTTGTAGCCATCCAGCGCCGTCTTGAACGCCCCGTCACAAGTGGCGATCAGGGCATGACCCGCGTCGGGCATGTCCAGCCAGCCGTCAGGATCATTGCGCGCCAGGGCCCAGCGCATGATGTCCAGACTCTCGTCGATCACCGCGCCACCGGCCAACAGGCAGGGCACCGTGGCCGATGGCGACGCCGCCAGGAACGCGGCGGGCTTGTCGCGCAGCACGACCTCGCGCAGCTCGACGCGCACACCGGCGCTGAGCAGGGCCAGACGGGCGCGCATCGCATAGGGACAGCGCCGGAAGCTATAAAGGACTGGCGCGCCCTCAGGCGACAAGGCGCTTGCCGTTCTCGCCCAGAATATCGGCGCTGACGATCTGGCCCTCTTGCCGGGGGGTGGTGAAATCCACTTCGGTGAACTGCTCGGTCCGCCCCATCAGCGGGCTTTCCATCAGGATATTGTGGCGCTGGCCGACCTGCCCCGCCAGATGCGCCGCCACCTGCGCCGCCCCAGCGTCACGCAGACGCGCCGCGCGGGATTTGATGTCACGCCCATCCACCTGCGGCATGCGCGCGGCGGGGGTGCCCTGACGCGGGCTGTAGGGGAACACATGCAGCCAGGTGAGGTTGCAGTCGCGCACCAGGGCAAGCGAGTTTTCGAAATGCGCCTCGGTCTCGGTCGGGAACCCGGCGATGATGTCCGCGCCGAAGGTGATATCGGGGCGCAGTCTGCGCGCCTCTGTGGTAAAGGCGATGGCATCGTCGCGCAGATGCCGCCGCTTCATCCGCTTGAGGATCAGATCATCGCCATGTTGCAGGCTGAGATGCAGATGCGGCATCAGGCGCGGCTCGCTTGCGATGGCCAGCATCAGGTTGTCATCCACCTCGATACTGTCGATCGAGCTGATGCGCAGGCGCGCCAGATCCGGCACCAGACGCAGGATGCGCATCACCAGATCACCCAGCCGGGGCTGGGCAGGCAGGTCCGCACCCCAGGACGTCAGATCGACCCCGGTCAGCACCACCTCGTTATAGCCGCGATCCACCAACCGCCTGATCTGATCCACCACCACCCCCGCCGGAACCGAGCGCGAATTGCCACGCCCGTAGGGGATGATGCAAAAGGTGCAGCGATGGTCACAGCCGTTCTGCACCTGAACATAGGCGCGCGAGCGGGTGCCGAACCCGTCGATCAGATGCCCGGCGGTCTCTCGCACCGACATGATGTCATCGACCTGAACCGACTCGGTCGTGCCGATGAAATCGGCGGCAAGGCCCTTCCATGTGGCGGGCTGCATCTTTTCGGTGTTGCCGATCACGGCGTCCACCTCGGGCATGGCGCGGAACGTGTCGGGTTCGGTCTGGGCGGCGCATCCGGTCACGATCAGGCGGGCACCGGGATGGGCGCGGCGCAGCTTGCGGATCTCCTGGCGGGCCTTGCGCACCGCCTCGCCGGTCACGGCGCAGGTGTTGATGATCACCGCCCCGCTCAGGCCAGCGGCCTCGGACAGCTCTTTCATCGCCTCGGTCTCATAGGCGTTCAGGCGGCAGCCATGGGTGGCAAAGACGGGGGGCTTGGCGGTCATGTCACCGTCTCCAGAAAGGCCGGCGTCAGCACGCCGTCCGCGACATGCATCGTGGCCCCGGTCATCCACACGCCATCGTCGCGCCATGCGATCTGCAATGTGCCGCCATCCAGATCAATGCGCACCTCGCGCCCGGTCAGCCCGCGCCGTGCGGCCGCGACCGCAACCGCGCAGGACGACGAGCCCGAGGCCAGCGTGACGCCGACCCCGCGCTCCCAGACGCGCATACGCAGGTGATCGGGGCCGATCACGCTGGCGACCTGCACATTGGTGCGCTCGGGGTAGAGCGGATGATGTTCATAGCGCGGCCCGAACGTGTCCAGCGAGACGGCCTCGGCGTCCTCGACGAAAAACGTGCAATGCGGATTGCCCATGCCGGTGGCGACCGGCCCGCCCTCGATCGGCAGTTCCAGCGTGTCCATCGCCTCGGCCAGCGGTATGTCCGCCCAATCCAGTTGCGGCTGCCCCATGTTGACCGAGGTCAGCCCCCCACCCGCATCCACAGCGAAAAGATCGCCGCGCGATGTGGTCAGGTGCAGGCGGTCCTTGCCGGTCTGCGCGAACAGGTGGCGCGCGATGCAGCGCGTGGCATTGCCACAGGCTGCCGAGGTGCTCCCGTCCGCGTTATAGAAGGTCAGATGCGCATCGCCCGCCCCTTGGGTGATCACGGCCAGCTGATCGAACCCGATTCCCCGGTGCCGGTCGGCAATCGCCATCGCCAGCGCCGGTGTCATCGCGATATCGCGGGCACGCCCGTCCAGCACGACAAAGTCGTTTCCCAGCCCGTGCATTTTCATGAAGGGCAATCCGCCATGGTTCTGTGCGCTCATATCGCGGCATATAAGCCCCGCCTTGGCATGAATCCAGCGCTGCGTTTGATTAACAATGAATTTCGGGGTTGACCCGCCGCCACTCTGTTTCTAATTAGCCGCCTAGTGGGCCTGTAGCTCAGTTGGTAGAGCAACTGACTTTTAATCAGTAGGTCTCGGGTTCGACCCCCGACGGGCTCACCATTTTTTACGCTTTCATACAAGGTGATGCACAGGCATCGTGCCCTGAATTTGGCGCTTGGCGATCGCAGCGCGGGCAGCACGCGCGCGGCGTTCCTGCGGGGCAGCACCCCGCCCGGTTTCCGAGAGGGGCCGATTGGGGTGATGTGTTTCACGCCACCCAGGGCGTCTTGCATTTGATCCGAGACGCGTGTCAGACGCAAAACGCCCACGCCATTGAAAGGGCGTGGGCGTCTTGAGATTGCTTCAATGCGCCGCAAAGCGTGCGTTTACAGTCTGAACAGGCCTCAGAAGCCGAAATTCACGCCGACAAACGGTCCATGCGTGATAAGGCCGGACGTGCCGAGGTTTTGACCCGTCCCCGAGTTGTCGGAATATTTGACGTTCACACCGTCCCAATACTGCGCCTGGTAACCAACCGTATAAGTGGTGCTGGCGTTGGGGCGATAATTGAACCCGACCTTTGTGTCGAGCGCGACGGCCGTCGTGGATTTCTTGGTACATTGCGTGCAGATCCAGCCGCCGGCCGGTGTCGTTTTGATGTCACCATCCAGAACGGAAAGCCCGGTTTCCGACATCCATGACCAGGTGGGCCTGGTCATCGCGCCTTCGGTTTCCAGCGCAACGCGAATGCCGGTGCCCTCGAAATCGTGGCGCGGCCCGCTATTGGCGGCAAAGTTGTCCGTTGAAAAATCAAACGTCGCATGGCGCAGGCC
>CAKSUL010000054.1 GCA_934501475.1 uncultured Roseovarius sp.
ATTCTGGGCCTTGTCGGGGAATCCGGCTGTGGCAAATCGACCTTGTCGAAGATGCTGCTCGGGCTTGAGCGCCCCACCAGCGGCGAGGTCCGTCTGGCCGGTACGCCCATAGATCAGATCGGCCGGGGCGCGCTGTCGCGCCGCGTGCAGCCGATCTTTCAGGACCCGTTTTCGTCGCTCAACCCGCGCAAGACGATTTCCGCGATCATCTCGTTGCCGCTGAGGGTGCATCGCATCGGTGATGCGGCCTCGCAACGCAAGGCGGTGCGCGAAATGATGGACCTGGTCGGGCTGCCAAGTCGCGTCGCCGACGGCTATCCGGGGCAGTTGTCCGGCGGTCAGCGTCAGCGCGTGGCGATTGCCCGCGCGCTGATCACCCGCCCCGAGATCGTGATCTGCGATGAGCCCACCTCGGCGCTGGATGTGTCGGTCCAGAGCCAGATCCTGAACATGTTGCAGGATCTGCGCGATGAGTTGAACCTGACCTATATCGTGATCACCCATAACCTTGCCGTGGTCGAACATCTGGCCAGCGATATCGCCGTGATGTATCTGGGCCGCATCGTGGAACAGGCCCCGACCGAGCAGTTCTTTGCCAATCCCTGCCATCCCTACAGCCGCGCGCTGCTGCAATCGGTGATGACGCCCGAAACCCATCTGGGCATCCCCGAACTGGGCCTTGGCACCGCCTTTCCCGATCCGTCCAACCCGCCGACGGGCTGTGCATTCCATCCGCGTTGCGCCGCCCGATTCGAGGGCTGTGACCGTATCGCCCCCCGCCTCTTGCCGCGCCCCGAGGGCGGACAGGTAGAATGCCGCCTCTACGAGGACGGCGCCCCTTCGTTGACAGAGTAGGATCCCAGGATGAGCAAACGATATCAGGACGGCATGGTCGTCGCCCCCCAGCCCGAGGCCGCCGAGGCCGGTCTGGAAATTCTGCGCGCAGGCGGCAATGCCGTCGACGCGGCCATCGCCACCGCCTTTGTGCAGGGGGTGGTGGACCCGCTGATGTGCGGGATTTCCGGTTTCGGCAGCATGGCGGTCTATGATCCCGTGAACGGCATGCATGAATATATCGACTTTCACGCGCCGGCACCGGGGGGCGCCAGCGATGACATGTGGGCCGATCTGATCGAGGGCGAGGCCCGCGACGGCTATGGCTTCATCCTCAGGGGGCGGGTCAACGATATCGGGTATCAATCCATCTGCGTGCCCGCATCGTTGCGCGCCTATGCCACCGCGCATGAGCGCCACGGCTCGCTTCCCTGGGCGGATCTGATCACGCGCGCCATCGAATGGGCGAGACAGGGCTGGATGGTGCGCCCGCATGTGCATCAGTTCTGGTCCGATCCCGGCGCGATGGGCCGCGTCGCCAATCACGAACGGATCGCCTATTCCCCGGCGGGGCGCGCGCTCTATTGCCGCGAAGACGGCAGCCCCAAACGCGTGGGCGACATGGTGAAGAACCCCGATCTGGCCAACACCCTTGCCATCATTGCCGAAAAGGGCGCCGATGCGTTCTACAAGGGTGAGATCGCGCAGCGTATCGTCGCCGACATGCAGGCCAATGGCGGGCTGATCAGCGCGCAGGATCTGGCCGGGTATCAGGCCAGGATCGTCGCGCCGCTCACATCCGCCTATCGTGACTTTACCGTGACCACCAACCAGCCACCCGGTGGCGGGCTGATGCTGGCGCAGATGCTGAATATCCTCGCGCATTTCGACCTGGCGGGGATGGGCCATAACAGCGCCGAATATGTCCGCGTCGTGGCCGAGGCGATGAAATACGCCACCATCGACAAGGATCGCTCGATCGGGGATCCCGATTTCATCGACGTCCCGGTCGAGCGGCTCTTGTCGCGCGACTATGCGGCGGAACTGGCCGCGCGCATCAAGAACGGCGAAAAGGCCGATGTGCCGCGTTTCGATCCCGCCGCGACCTGCAAGGACACCACGCAGGTGTCCATCGTCGACGGGAACGGCATGTGCGTGTCGATGACCCATTCCATCGGGATGCCGTCAGGCGTGGTGACCGAGGGGCTGGGCTTCATGTATAATGGCTGCATGGGCGTGTTTGATCCGCGTCCCGGTCAGCCGGGTTCGATCGCGCCGGGCAAGGCGCGGTTCAGTTCGATCTGCCCCTCGATCATCTTTCGCGGGGATGACCCGTTTGTGGTGATCGGCGCGCCCGGCGCGACGCAGATCGCCATGGGCGTGTTGCAGGCCACGCTGAACGTGCTGGATTTCGGGGCAACCATGCAGGACGCCGTGTCGCGTCCGCGGTTTTCCTCGACCAGCAACATCATCGACGTGACCAACCGCATCCCGCAATATGTCACCCGCGCCCTTGAGGCGCAGGGATATGAGGTGGTGCGCGACGCGCGCAGCTTTGGCATCGCCTGGGTGCATGGCATCCGCATCACCGATCAGGGGCTGGATGGCGGCGCCGATCCGGGCGCCGACGGGATCGCCTTGGGGTAAGGGATGAGCGACGCGTGCGGGGGTCAGGCCCGCACGCGCGTCATGTCCGGATCATAGGGCGAGGGCGCGATCACCTGCGCCGGGGTCAGCGTGCCGAGGATGTCGATCTGCACCGAAGTGCCCTCGGCCGCGAGGTCGGGCAAGACGAAGGCATAGGCCAGGTTCAGCCCGGTGCGATGCCCGAAATCGCCCGATGTGACCGTGCCGACCACGCGCCCGTCCAGCATGACGGACGCGCCGCCATGGGCCGGGGCGGTGGCGTCGTCGACGCGCAAGGTCACGCGCAGGCGATGCGGCCCTGCCGCCTTGCGCGCGGCAAGCGCGGCCTTGCCGATGAAATCGGGCTTTTTCATATCCACGAACCGCTCCAGCCCGGTCTCATAGGGGTCGAATTCGGTCAGCAGGTCGGCCTTCCAATGCAGATAGCCCTTTTCCATGCGCATCGACTCGACCGCGCGCGCGCCGAACAGGCTCAGCCCGTGGGGCTCGCCGGCTGCGCGCAAGGCCAGGTAGGCCGCGTAGAGCTGGGCGTTTGGCACATGGATTTCATAGGCCAGTTCGCCCGAGAAACTGACGCCCATAACCACCGCCGATGCAATGCCGATGAAACAGCTGCGCACGCTGAGCCATGGGAATGCCTCTGCCGACCAGTCCGCCCGGCTGACCGCGCGCATCACGTCGCGCGCCCTGGGGCCGGCCAGAACCAGAATCGTGTGCTCATTGGTCAGTGAGCGGATCTGCACATCCTCATCGGGGCGCAGATGGGTCTGCAACCAGTCCATGTCATGCAGTTCCGCCGCTGCCGCCGAGCCATACCATACGCGACCGTCCGGAAGGTTGGCGATCGTCGCCTCAGCCTTGATCATGCCGTGATGGTTCAGCAGATAGCCCAGCCCGACACGTCCGGATTTGCGCGGCACGCGGCCACAGATCATCCGGTCGAGAAAGTCATGCACGCCGCTGCCGGTCAGCTCATAGCGGTTGAAGCCATTCACCTCGCACAGGCCGACGCCGTTCTGCACCGCCGCCACCTCACCGGCGATAACGTCGAACGCATTGGTAAAGCGGAAATGGTGCTCTTCGGCGAAATCCGGGGTCGGTTTGAAGAAATCGACGCGTTCCCAGCCGTTTACGACGGTAAATTCAGCCCCTTCCGCCGCCATGATCGGGGTCAGCGGCGTGGTTTTCGCCGGCCGGCCTGCGGGGCGGTGTTCATGCGGGAAATGAAAGCGGAATTCGTTCTGGTAATCCTCGATCGCCTTGAGCGCGCAGAGTTCCACATTGGTGTGGCCGCCAAACCGGCGCGGATCGGTTGGCCAGGTGTCATAGCAGGCCTCGCCATGCACGATCTGTTGCGCCAGCAGCCAGCCATGCCCGCCGCCTTCGCCCAGCCCCGCGCGCAGGCCGATGATGCAGAACGCGTTGCGCTTGCCGGGGATCGGCCCGACCAGGGGGGCGCCGTCGATGGTGTAGGTGATCGGACCATTCACGACCGTATGGATGCCGGTCTCCATCAGCGCGGGCATCCGCGCGAACGCGCCCTCCAGGACATCCGTCACCCGGTCCAGATCATCCGGGCACAGCGCATTGACGAAATTGGGGTCGATCCCGTCCATGCCCCAGGTCTTGCAATCCTGCTCATAGAAACCCACCAGAAGACCGTTCTTTTCCTGCCGGCAATAGTAATCCGAGATCGGACAGCGCAGCAACGGCATCCGATGGCCCGCATCGCGGATCGCTGGGATTTCCTCGGTCAGGAAATACTGGTGTTCCATCGACATCACCGGGTGATGCACCCCCATCATCGCGCCCACCTCATTGACGCGATAGCCGCAGGCGTTGACCACCACCTCACAGTCGATATCGCCGTGTTCGGTGTGCACGGTCCATGTGTCGTCGCGGTGCTGGGTGAGGCCGGTCACCGGCGTGTTGCGATAGACCTCGGCCCCGGCCTTGCGGGCGCGCCGCGCCAGCGCCTGACATAATTGTGCCGGGTCGATATCGCCGTCCAGCGGATCCCACAGCCCGCCCAGCAGGTTGTCGGTGGAAATCAGCGGGTGCCGGCGCGCGCATTCCTGTGCGTCGATCACCTCGAAATGCACATCCATCCCGCGCGCCATCGACGCGAAATGGCGGTATCCCTCCATCTGGGCCTCGGTATTGGCCAACCGGATGCCGCCATCGCCGTGATGATAGTTGATGGGATAGTCGGGATCGTCGGCCAATTCCTTGTAAAGGTTGATGGAATGGGTCTTCAGGCCGACCATGGTCTGGTTCATCCCGAAATTCGTGACCTGCGCCGCGGAATGCCATGTGGTGCCGCTGGTCAGTTCATTGCGCTCGACCAGAACCACGTCGCTCCAGCCCTGCTGGGTGAGATGATACAAGGTCGAGCAACCGGCAATGCCACCGCCGATGACTACACAGCGCGTTTGGGTTTTCATGTCGCGTCTCCTGAAGGAATTGCGCCCAGAGGTGGCCAAATCCGGCGGGCGGTCAATGGGGATGCTGTAGTTTCGATTATATCGGATCGGTGTTACGATATTCTCAGCCGGCTCTGAAACCACTTGCCCGGGACGGGCTTTCGTCGCTCCTCTATGGTTGCATCGTCCGGCGCTCGCGGCCGGCTTTCAAGGGAATATGCCATGACATCGCCCAGCACAGACACCGCGCGCCGCTCGGGGCGCAAGCAACGCATGGCCAGGCGCGCGGCGCCGCCCGGCGTCAACCCGGCGGCGCCGGGGCAGTTGGGAGGGGCGTATCGCCCGCTCAGCGACCCGGATCTCAGCGCGATCTATGCCACGGCGCTGCGCCTGCTGAATGATCTGGGCATGGGCGAGGTGCCCGACAGGCTGGCGCGGGTCCTGCTGGCGGCGGGGGCGCGCGACCTGGGCAATCAGCGCCTGTCGCTGCCGCCGACCCTGGTCAAGGCGGCGATTGCCAGCGCGCCCAAGACATTCACCCTGCACGGGCGCGATCCGGCGCGCAGCATCACCGTGGGCGGGCAGGCGGTGCATTTCGGCACCGGCGGCGCGGCGGTGCAGACGCTGGACCTGGACAGCGGGATCTATCGCAGTTCCACGCTGGCCGACCTGCATGATTTTGCCCGCCTTCAGGATACGCTGACCAATGTCAGCTGGTTCACCCGCTGCTGCATCGCCACGGACATGCACAGCGAATATGACCTCGACGTGAACACCGCCTATGCGCTGCTGAAAAACACGACCAAGCCGGTGGCGACGGCCTTTACCCTGGCCGAGCATGTGGCCCCGTTGGTGCGGATGTTCGACATCGCCGCCGGGGGGCCGGGGGAGTTTGCCAAACGTCCGTTCGTCAAGGCGCATATCAGCCCGGTGATCTCACCGATGCGCTATGGCGCGGATGCGGTCGATGTGGTGTTCGAATGCCTCAGCCACAACATTCCGGTGTCATGCATCACCGCCGCGCAGGCCGGCGCGACGGCGCCCGCCACCCTGGCCGGGTTCCTGGCCCAGAGCCTTGCCGAAACGCTGGCCAGCCTGGTGATGGTGCATGCGATCAAGCCGGGGCATCCAATGGTGTTTTCCAACTGGCCGCTGGTGATCGATCTGCGCACCGGGGCCTTTGCCGGGGGCGGGGGCGAGATTGCGGTGTTGAACGCCGCGTCGGCGCAATTGTCCAACTGGCTGGGCCTGCCATCGGGCGTTGCCGCCTCGATGACCGACGCCAAGGCGATAGATGCGCAATGCGGCGTGGAAAAGGGCATCACGTCGCTGGCGGCGGCGCTGGCGGGGGGGAACCTGATCTATGAATCCTCGGGCATGACCGCGTCGCTGCTGGGGGCCAGTTTCGAGGCGTTCATCCTGGACGACGAGATGCATTCGCTCACCTATCGCGCGCTGCGCGGGATCGAGGTCAGCGAAGAGAACCTGGGCTATGACGCGATCTGCGAGGCGGTTTTGGGCGAGGGGCATTTTCTGGGCGGCGCGCAGACCCTGCGCGCGATGGAGCGTGACTATTTCTATCCCGCGCTCGCCGATCGCGACACGCCAAAGACATGGGCCGATCGCGGCGCACCCGATGCCTGGGCGCTGGCCAATGCCCGCGCGCGTGAGGTGCTGGCGACGCACCATCCCAGCTATCTGACGCCCGAGCAGGAGGCGCAGATCCGCGCCGAGTTCAGGATTTACTGATCGCGGCCTGTTCGGGGGGCTGGTGATCCGGCGGCATCTGGTCCGGCGGCATCTGGTCCGGCGACAGGGTGGACGGCAACAGGCGGAAGATATCGCGCAGCCAGCCCATCCTCTCGATTGCCGGCTCGACCGAGCGCGCCTGGATCAGGCGTTGCATCGTCTCGGCCACCGTGGCCGTGACGTCGCGGGCGTGAATGTCGTTGGTAAAGGCCGACAGGTAGCGCGCGAACCCCTTGCCGGGAAACGGTATCAGCGTGATCTGGCGATGAAACCGGCGCGCGCGCATGTAGTTCAGCGGCGTGGTCACGGCCCAGCCATCGCCCTCGGCGATCATGCCCATGAGCGACTGGTTGCTTTCGAATTCGAACCGGTTGGGCAGGGCCACGCGCAACCGGCGCAGTTGCGCGTCGATCTGCGCGCCGACGATCTGGCCCCGTGAGTAGCGCAGGAACGGCAGGCCGGATCGGTCCGCCAGATAATCCTCGGGGGATATGGTGCGATTGACCGGCACCGCCAGAACATAGGGGTCGCGCAGCAGCGGGATCTCGACCAGATCGGGCAGGTCGAATTGCGGGCGCGCCGCGATGCCGATGTCGATGTCGCGGCTGCGCAACAGGCCCAGGATGTCATGGCTGGGTCGGGTGAAATAGCGGAACGCGCAATTGGGCATGCTGGCGGTCAGGAACCGGGCCAGTTCGGGGCCGACCTCGCTGTCGAAATCCTCGATCAGGGCGACGGACAGGTTGCGCATCTGCGACAACGCCCCCGATTGCGCCTCGACCTCGGCCTTGCGCAGCAGGCGCAGCGCCTCATCGGTATAGCGCAGGAACACCGCGCCCGCGGGTGTCACGCTCATCGGGCGGCGGGTGTGATCCAGCAGGGCAACGCCCAGGGATCGCTCAAGCGCCTGGATGTGATGGGACACCGTGCTGACCGACAGCCCGGTTTCATCCGCCGCGCCCTGCACCGATCCGCAGCGCGCGGTCAGTTGGAATACCTCCAACCATTTCAGACTGAGCTGGGACCGTTTCATGACGCCAGAATGCCTTATTCCGAGGAAAGCACAAACAGGTTTCGATATTCTTACGGCATTTTCGGCGCCGGTCCCGTGCTGGCACGCACCACCAGATCCACTTCGACGTTCACCGACCCGGCGGCGTCGGGGTTTTCGATCAGATCGACCACGATCGCCGCGGTCTTGTCACCGATTTCCTCGATGGGCACGCGCACGGTGGTCAGGGGCGGATGCACCAGCTTGCCGATCTCGATGTCGCCAAAGCCGGTCACCGACATCTGTCCGGGGATGTCCAGCCCGGCCTGTGTCGCCGCCGCCACGAAGCCGATGGCCAGCAGGTCACTGCAACAGACCAGCGCGGTTGGCTGCGTCTCGAATTGCTGGATCGCCAGAAACGCCCCGGACCCCGAGGAGATGGAAAACGGCATTTCCAGCCGGTGTTCCGGCAGGCAGTCCAGCCCATGCGCCGACAATGTTTCGACAATGCCCGATACGCGGGCGCGCTGGCGTTCATTGCGGGCGGTGGGGCCGGACAGGATCGCAAAGACGCGATGACCCAGCCCCAGCAGGTGCCGCGTGGCCAGTTGCGCGCCGATGCGGTCGTTGAAACCGACATAGGGGTGGCTGCCATATTGATTGTAGGACCAGGCGGCCACGGTCGGGGTCCCGGCGGCGTCCAGAAGCAGCGACAGCGCGGGATCATGTTCGTTGCCGATCAGAACCAGCGCATCGGCACCGCGTTCGATCAGGCCGCGGGCGATTTCGACCTCGAGGGCCGAATCATATTCATGCGACGCGACGATCAGGTGATAGCCCAGGGCCGCCAGTTTCTTTTGCAGCGCCTGCACGAAGGCGGCGTAGATCGGGTTGCTGATCGTGGGCAGAATCGTCCCGATGGTGCGGGACCGCCGCGAGGCCAGCGCCCGCGCGGCCCCGTCCGCGATATAGCCCAGTTGCTGCGCGGCCTCACGCACACGCGCAAGGGTCGTGGGCCTGACCTTGGTCGGGTCCGAGATCGCTTTTGAAGCGCTACCAATTGATACACCGGCCAACCGGGCAACGTCTGCAAGTAAAGGCTTTTTCGTTTTTTTCATGAATTTTGTCTCCGGAATCCAGATAATATAATTGACATTTGAAAGCAATGGATGTTTCTACTTGAAGCGCTTCAAGTTGGTTGGAGCAGCCAAATTTTCTCCGCCAAGGGGATTCAGGGAGGTAACAATGACTGGAATTTCACGACGCACTTTGATGACCGGGGCCGCTGCGGGTGCGGCTGCTTTGACATTGCCGATGCCAGCGCTTCACGCGCAGGCGGCACCCATTCGTATCGGTGTCATGTATGACCTGACCGGGCCCTTCGCGGGTGGCGGGGCGGTGGCCAACTATGTCGGCACCGAGGTCGCTGTAGAGATGTTCAACGACCGTGGCGGCGTTGATGGCCGTCTGGTCGAAATGGTCACGGCCGACAGCCAGAGCAAGGTCGATGTGGCCCTCAATGAGGCCGAGCGCCTGATCAACCAGGAAAACCTGCAAACCGTTCTCGGCATCTTTTCATCGTCGCAGGCGGTTCCGCTTTCGACGCGGCTGGAGCAGGAAAAGCGCATCCTCTGGATCGTCGGCGTGATTTCCAGCGCGGTGTTCAAGGACAAGAACCTGACCTATGCCTTCCGCCCGCAGGTGCATTCGGATCAATACGGCACCACCTCGGTCGAGCTGCTTTCAGCGACGGCGCAGTCCAAATTCGGCGTCGCCCCCAAGGATCTGCGCGTCGCGGTCATCTATGAGGATGGCCCCTACGGTGTCGGCGTGTCCGGCGCGAATGTCGAGGCGCTCAAGGCTGCGGGCATGAACCTTGTCCTGCATGAGGGCTATTCGGCCGCGGCCCCCGACCTGTCGTCGATGGTGACCAAGCTGCGCCGCGAGCGCCCCGACGTGATCCTGCACACCGGCTATAACCCCGACATCGCCCTGTTCCTGCGGCAGGCGCGCACCGGTGGTCTGCGCTTCAAGTCGCTGATCGGACATGGCGCCGGATATGCCCAGATCGACCGCCTGGTCGAGGCGTTCGGCAGTGATGTCGATTATTTCTGCAACGTTGACCCGGCAGCCGCACAGACGCTGGATCCGCAGAAACTCGCGCCCGGAGTGGGCGATCTCGCCAAGGAGTTCCTCGAGCGTTACAAGGCCAAGACCGGGGCCACCGATGCGCCCACACATGCCAGCATGGGGTTCAACAACACCTGGGTCTATCTGACAGGCGTTCTGCCGGTCGCAACCAAGCAATTCGGCGGTGTCGAGGCCGATGCCCTGCGTCAGGCGGCGCTGACCGTGGACATCCCCGAGGGTGGGACGGTCCAGGGCTATGGCGTCAAATTCGCCGAACCGGGCCATCAGATGGCCGGGCAGAACCTGCGCTCGACCCCGGTGGTGATGCAGTATCTCGACGGCAAGGCCGGTGTCGTGTGGCCGGACGCAATCCGCTCGCAGGATGTGGTCATTCCGTTGCCGGACTCCTCGCCCTATGCCGCGAAAAGCTGACGATGACGATGCTTTCCGTCGCCAATCTGTATAAATCGTTCAGCGGTCTGACCGCCGTCAAGGACGTGTCCTTCGACGTCAAGCAGGGCGAAATACTAGGACTTGTCGGACCCAACGGGTCCGGCAAGAGTACCACGTTTTCCCTGATCGCCGGGCTGCATCGCCCTGATGCCGGTCGGGTCACGCTGGAAGGGCGTGACATCACCGGGCTGGCGCCGCATCACGTCTGCCGGGCCGGGGTGGGGCGGACGTTTCAGATACCCAAGCCGTTCACCGATCTGACGCTGGTCGAGAATGTCACGCTGGCCGCCTATGCCAGCCAGAACGGCGAGATCGACCGCAGCGAGGCCGAGCGGCGCGGCATCGAGGCCCTGACGCTGGTCGGGTTGCCCACGGACCGCCACATCACCACCGACGGGATGGGTGCCGCGGCCCTGAAAAAGCTGGAACTGGCCAAGGCGATCTCGACCGATCCCAAGGTCCTTCTGGCGGATGAGAGCCTGGGCGGGCTGGATACCGACGAAATGCGCCAGGCGGCGGATCTGTTGCGCATGCTGCGCGACGAAAAGGGTCTGGCGATCGTCTGGGTCGAGCATGTCCTCGGTGTCCTGATGAGCGTGATCGACCGGATCGTCGTCCTCGATCACGGGGAAATCATATTCGAGGGCGCCCCCATAGATGAGACCCGCGATCCCAGGGTGGTCGAGATCTATCTCGGCCCGGGTGCAGAAAATTTGAGGCGCGCATGACCAAGATACTGGAACTCACGAATGTTCAGGCCGGGTATGGATCGTTTCAGGCGCTGTTCAACGTGTCGCTTGAGGTCAACCAGGGCGAAGCGGTCGGCTTGCTGGGCCCCAACGGGGCGGGCAAGACCACATTGATGCGGGTGATCTCGGGGATGCTGCCGATCAGCCAGGGGCAGATCCGCTATGAGGGCGCGGATGTGTCGAAAATCCCGCCCGCCACACTGGTCAGCAAGGGCATGGTGCATGTCCCGGAAGGCCGGCGCCTGTTTCCGCGCCTGACCGTGATCGACAACCTGCGCATGGGCGCGTTTCACACCGCCGCGCGCCCCTTGTTCGAACAGCGTCTCGAGCATGTGTTCGAGATGTTTCCAAAGCTGAAAGAGCGCGCCAATCAGGTCGCCGGCAAGATGTCGGGCGGCGAACAGCAGATG
>CAKSUL010000055.1 GCA_934501475.1 uncultured Roseovarius sp.
TTTCCAGATCGAAAATGATGAACAGGATCGACACCAGGTAGAATCGGACATCGAATTTCATCCGCGCATCGTCGAAGGCGTTGAAGCCGCATTCATAGGCGCTGACCTTTTCCGGATCGGGATTGCGCACCGCGATGATCACGGCGGCAAGGATCAGGACAAGGCCCAGAGCGACGGCAATCGCCAGAAAAACAAGAATGGGCAGATATTCCCTCAACATCTCTTCCACGAGGCGGCTCCTTTAAAGGCGGCACAGCGGATGCGCGCCGCGGTCAAGTGGCAAAACTGACTGTTCCGGGTTTACCTGCGGCCTATGGTGGGGTCAACGGGTTGCACTCATTTTAAGCGGGGCCGGATCGCAGTTGCGCGCGGCCCGTGTCATGGCGCCACCCAGCCGGGTTTGCGCCTGTCAAAGAACGCGGCGATGCCTGCACGCGCCTCGTCGCCCTCCCAGCAGGCAATCAGCTCATCCACCGTATGCGCAATGGTTTCCTCATCAATAACTGGCCCCAGGGCGCGCAGCAGCGCCTTGGCGCGCGCCACCGCCTGCGGCGCGCAGGCCAGATAGGGCGCCACCTCGGCCTCGACCGCGTCGTCCAGCCCGGCCTCGGGCACGACCCGCGCCAACAGGTTCAGCGCCATCGCCTCGCCTGCGTCAAAACGCCGTCCCGACATGAACACCCGACGCGCCGCCGCCTCGCCCATGCGCGCGCTCACATAGGGCCCGATCGTGGCCGGGATCAGACCCAGCCGGGTTTCGGTCAGCGCGAACTGCGCCTGATCCGCGCCGATCGCCACGTCACAGACGCTCATCATGCCGATCCCGCCACCAAAGCCATTGCCCTGCACCCGCCCGATCAATGGCTTGGGCAAGGTGTTGAGCGCCTGCAGCATCCCCGCCAGACGGCCCGCCTCACGGCGGCGCAGATCCGGCGTGGCCTCCACCTGCTCGCGCATCCAGCCCAGATCGGCGCCGGCGCAAAACGTCGGCCCGCGCGCGCCCAGAACCACCACGCGCACCGCAGGATCATCGCCCAGCACGCGCACCGCATCATTCAACTCACCGATCATCTGCCCCGACAGCGCATTGTGCTTGTCCGCGCGCGCCAGCCACAGATGCGCCACACCGCGCCCGTCGCGCTTTATCTCCAGGGTCTCATACATCGCCACTCTCCCGCATCGCGCGCGCCATCGTCGCCGCCCGCTCCAGCACATCGCGCTTCAGCCCGGTTGCATATCCCAGGGCCTCGACCCGCTCCATCACCGCCTCGCTTGCGACATTCCCCGCCGCACCGGGCGCATAGGGGCACCCGCCCAGACCGCCCACAGCCGCATCGAACACCCGCAATCCGCGCGCCAATGCCACCTCGACATTCTGCAACGCCTGCCCGCCCGTGTCGTGAAAATGCCCCGCCAGCCGCGCCACCGGCACGACATCCAGAACCGCGCCCAGCATCGCATCCACCCGCTCGGGCAAACCCCGCCCCAGCGTGTCGCCCAGACTGATTTCATAACAGCCCATCTCGAACAGCCTCCCCGCCACCCGCGCCACCTGCGCCGGCTCCACCGCCCCCTCGAACGGGCAATCGGTCACGCAGGACACATAGCCGCGCACCGGCACGCCCAAACGCTGCGCCGCCTCCAGGACGGGGGCGAACCGGGCCAGGCTTTCCTCGATCGTGGCATTGATGTTGGCGCGGCTGAACGCCTCGCTGGCGGCGCCAAAGATCGCCACCTCATCCGCGCGCGCCGCCATTGCATCCTCGAACCCGCGCAGATTGGGCGTGAGCGCCGCATAAGACACCCCCGCCACCCGCCTGATACCCGCCAGAACCGCGCCCGAATCCGCCATCTGCGGCACCCATTTCGGGCTGACGAAACTCGCCACTTCGATCCGGCGAAACCCCGCGCTGCTCAGCAGATCCACCAAGGCGATCTTTTCCGCCACCGCAATGGCGCGCGCCTCGTTCTGCAAGCCGTCCCTCGGCCCCACCTCGAATATCTCGACCGGCTCCGCCATCAGGCCCCGCCCTTCTTCTTTGCAAAAATACTCATGTCACCGCCCCCTCCATTCACGCGCCGGGGGCCGGGTAGAACGGCTGCTCATATAGCCGGCCGCTCTCGGGACCGGGCAGGGATTTCTGGAATGTCTCGCGCTCGCTCAGCCGCTCATACCACGCCGCCAGCTCGTCAAACCCGTCCAGCGGGACGAAATGCTGCGCCATGTAGACCGCCTGCCCCACACAGATATCCGCCGCCGAATAGCCCGCCGTCAGCAGGTAGTCGCGATTCTCGATCGGCGTGCTCAGCCGCGCCTCGATCGCGCCATAGCATTCGCGCAGCCGCGCCACCTCCAGGTCGATCACCACCGGGCTGCGCTGTTCCTCGGCAAGCGTGACATACTGCCGGGTCAACGCCGCCACATGCTGGCTGACGGTTTCGGCGAAATGCACCCAGACCAGCCAGGCCATCCGGTCCATATCCCCCGGCAACCGGCCGAGGCCCCGCTCGGGAAAGCGCTCGCAGAGATATTCCACCATCGCACCGCTCTCGAACATGCGCTCGCCCTCGATCTCCAGCGCCGGCACCCGCCCCGCCGGCGACTGACTGAGGAATTCCGGGGTTTTCAGCGTCTTGTCGAACGGATGCTCGACCACGCGGAATTCCTCACCCAGCTCGTCCTCCAACTCATGCAACAGCCACAAGACCCGCATCGAGCGGCTCTGCGGCACATGATGCAGCGTGATCATTCCGCCGCCTCCACATCCTCGAGCCGGATCAGCGCCGTGCCCGCGCCCACCTGCGCGCCGACCTCGCCCAACAGTTCGGCGACGACCCCGTCGCGCACCGCAAGCAGGGCGTGTTCCATCTTCATCGCCTCCAGAACCGCCAGCCTGTCACCCGCCTTGACCGCCTGCCCGGCCTGCACCAGAACCGCCTTGAGCAAGCCCGGCATCGGCGCCTCGATCAGCGCGCCATCGCCGTGATGCCCGCTGTCCCGCGCCAGCGGATCGACGATATCAAAGCCCAGCCCATATTGCGCAAAGACCGTCACCAACGCGCCGTTCACAGTGACGCCCGCGCCCACCTGCCCGTCCAGCATCCAGCGCCCGGCGCTGCGGCGCGCCTCGACAACGCGCCCTGCCACCATCACATCGCGCGCATCGCGCGACAGCACCCTGACCCGGACCTCATGCAGATCCTCGCCAAAGCGCAGCGCGACCGTGCGCTCCAGCGGATCCCACAGGGTAAAGCCCCCGGCATCCCCCAGCAGATCCAGCGCCGCCAGCGCCGCCAGTGCGACCTCGCGCCGCCCGGGCTCGGCCACAGGGGTCAACGCCTCCAGATCGCGCGCGATCAGCCCGGTATCGACCTCGCCGCGCCCGAACCCGCCGTGATTGGCCAGCGCCCCCAGAAAGGCCAGATTGGTCACCGTGCCCGCCACCTCGGTGCGCGCCAGCGCCGTGGACATCCGCTGCAAGGCCACCGCCCGCGTCGGCCCATGAGTGATCAGCTTGGCAATCATCGGGTCGTAAAACGGGCTGATCTCATCGCCGCTGCGCACCCCGGTCTCAACCCTGCACCCGCCCGGAAAGGCCAGATGCGCCAGGCGGCCCGTCGCGGGCAAAAACCCCTTGGGCACGTCCTCGGCATAAAGACGCGCCTCAAAGGCATGGCCGTCGATCCGCAATTCATCCTGCGACAAGGGCAATCCCTCGCCACTGGCGACCCGCAACTGCCACTCGACCAGATCGACCCCGGTGATCGCCTCGCTGACCGGGTGCTCGACCTGAAGGCGGGTGTTCATCTCCATGAACCAGAACCCGTCGCTGCGCAGCCCACCGGCCCCGTCGACGATAAATTCCACCGTGCCCGCACCGCGATAGCCGATCGCGCGCGCCGCGCGCACCGCCGCGTCGCCCATGGCGGCGCGCATCTCGTCGGTCATGCCGGGCGCCGGGGCCTCCTCGATGACCTTCTGATGGCGCCGCTGCAGCGAGCAATCCCGCTCGAACAGATGCACCGCGTCAATACCATCGCCAAAGACCTGGATCTCGATATGGCGCGGGCGCTCGATATATTTCTCGACCAGGACCGCATCATTGCCAAAGGCACCGCGCGCCTCGTTCTGCGCCGCCTCCAGCGCCTGCGTGAACTCGCTCTCCCGTGCCACGCGCCGCATCCCCTTGCCGCCGCCCCCGGCCACCGCCTTGATCAGCACCGGATAACCGATCCCGCGCGCCATCGCTGCCAGATGGGCCGGGTCCTGATCGGCCCCGTGATAGCCCGGCACCACCGGCACACCGGCCTTTTCCATCAATGCCTTGGCCGCATCCTTCAGCCCCATGGCGCGGATCGCGCTGGCCGAGGGGCCGATGAACACCAGCCCCGCCGCCTCGACCGCCTCCACGAAATCGGGATTCTCACTCAGGAAGCCATAGCCCGGATGGATCGCCTGCGCCCCGGCGTTGAGGGCCGCGGCGATGATCGCATCGCCGCGCAGATAGCTCTGCGATGGCAGCGAGCCACCGATATGCACCGCCCCGTCCGCCAGCGCCACGTGGCGCGCGCCCGCATCGGCGTCGGAATGGACCGCGATCGTGCGCACCCCCATCCGCCGCGCCGTGTCCATCACCCGACAGGCAATCTCGCCCCGGTTGGCGATCAGGATCGTGTCAAACATCGGTCTTTCTCCTCAAGGGACACATCACGCGCCAGCCCCTTTCATTTTTCCAAAAATACTCATTTCCGACCCCCGCCTCACATCCTGAACACGCCAAAGCGCGTTTCCTCGATGGGCGCGCACAGCGCCGCGTTCAGGCTCAGGCTCAGCACGTCGCGGGTCTTGCGCGGGTCGATGATGCCATCGTCCCACAGCCGCGCCGACGCATAGAGAGGATGCGACTGGCGCTCGAACATCTCGATGGTGGGGCGCTTGAATTCTTCCTCGTCCTCGGCTGACCAGGTGCCGCCGTTGCGCTCGATCGCGTCGCGCTTGACCGTGGCCAGCACCCCGGCGGCCTGCGCGCCCCCCATGACAGAGATCCGTGAACTGGGCCATGACCACATGAAGCGAGGCTGATAAGCCCTTCCAGCCATGCCATAATTTCCCGCGCCAAACGATCCGCCCACCACCATCGTGACCTTGGGCACCGATGTCGTCGCCACCGCCGTGACCAGTTTGGCGCCGTGGCGCGCGATGCCCTCATTCTCGTATTTCCGTCCCACCATGAACCCGGTGATGTTCTGCAGGAACACCAGCGGAATGCGCCGCTGGCTACACAGTTCGACAAAATGCGCGCCCTTCTGTGCGGCCTCGGAAAACAGCACACCATTATTGGCGATGATCCCGACCGGGCACCCCTTGAGATGGGCAAACCCCGTCACCAGCGTTTCGCCGAACCGGGCCTTGAACTCGTCAAAGCGGCTGCCATCCACGACGCGCGCGATCACCTCGCGGATGTCATAGGGCGTGCGCAGGTCGGCGGGCACCACGCCCAGCAATTCCTCGGGGTCATGGGCGGGCTCTTCCGGGGTCTCGAAGCGCACCCCCGGCACAGCTGCACCCCCCAGATTGAACACCGCGCGCCGCGCCAGCGCCAGCGCGTGGGTGTCATCCTCGGCCAGGTAATCCGCCACGCCACTCAGGCGCGTATGCACGTCGCCCCCGCCCAGATCCTCGGCGCTGACCACCTCGCCGGTCGCCGCCTTGACCAGGGGCGGACCGGCCAGAAAGATCGTGCCCTGGTCGCGCACGATGATGGTCACATCGCTCATCGCGGGCACATAGGCGCCCCCGGCGGTGCAACTGCCCATGACCACGGCAATCTGCGCGATGCCCTGCGCGCTCATCCGGGCCTGATTGTAGAAGATCCGCCCGAAATGATCGCGATCGGGGAACACCTCGTCCTGATTGGGCAGGTTGGCCCCGCCGCTATCCACCAGATAGACGCAAGGCAGGTGGCATTCCTGCGCGATTTCCTGCGCGCGCAGATGCTTCTTCACCGTCATCGGATAATAGGTGCCGCCCTTCACCGTGGCGTCATTGCACACGATCATGCATTGCCGCCCCGACACGATCCCGATACCGGCGATCAGCCCGGCACAGGGCGCGGCCCCCTCATAGAGATCATGTGCCGCCGTCGCGCCGATTTCCAGAAACGGCGATCCGGGGTCCAGCAGGTTGGCCACCCGGTCACGCGGCAGCATCTTGCCGCGCTTTTCATGGCGCGCGCGCGCCTCCGCGCCGCCCCCGGCCGAGGCAAGATAGGCAGCGGCGCGCACCACCTCCAGCGCCTCCAGATGCGCGGCCGTGTTTTCGGCGAAAGCTGCGGAACTGGGCAGGGCCGAGCTGTTGAGTTTCATCTGTGTCGCTCCTTTGGTCGCGTGTCTGCTCGCTGGGCGGGGCGCGGGCGCGCGCCCTTTTCCTTGATAATCATGGTATCGCGTGATTGATCCCAAGGGTCGGCCAGGCCACCGCCCCCGAATTGTTGGCGCGCCCGCCGGGATCGGAAGGTGATCACGATGCACCCTCACGCGCCGCGCGCGCCTTGAGATCCTTGCGGATCACCTTGCCGGTCACGGTCATCGGCAGCGCCTCAAGAAAGGTGATTTCCCTTGGATATGAATACTTTGCCAGTCGTTCTTTGACAAACTCCTGCAACTCCTGCGCCAGCGCCGGGTGTGGCGGAACCCCGTCGCGCAGCACCACATAGGCCTTGACGATCTCGGTGCGCAGCGCGTCGGGCTTGCCGACCACGCCGACGGTGGCCACGTCGGGATGGCGCAGCAGGCAATCCTCGATCTCGGCCGGGCCGATGCGATAGCCGCCCGAGGTGATCACGTCATCCTCGCGCCCGACGAAACGCAGGTAATCCCCGTCCCAGATGCCCCTGTCGCCGGTCAGCATCCAGTCGCCGCTGAACTTTTCGGCGGTGGCCTCGGGGCGGTTCCAATAGCCCAGCATCATGCTGGCCGACCCGCGCCGGATCGCCACATCGCCCTCTTCCTGTGTCGGCTGGCCGTCGGCGTCCAGCACCGCCAGAACATGCCCCGGCACCGGCTTGCCCAGACAGCCCGATTTTGCCGGGAACAGCGCCGCGCAGCTGGAACCGACCATGTTGCATTCGGTCTGTCCGTAAAATTCGTTGATCTCGACGCCAAGGGCCTTGCGGCCCCAATTCAGCATTTCTTCGCCCAGGGGTTCGCCGCCGCTGGCCACCGTGCGCAGGCCCGGCAGAACCGCGCCTTCGGCCTTGAGCATCCGCAGCGATGTCGGTGGGAAAAATACATTGCGAACAGAACCTTCCCGCACGATCCTGATGCATTCATCAGCGCCGAACTTGCGCAGCCGCGCCGCCACCACCGGCACGCCAAGCGCCAACCCCGGCATCAGCACGTCAAACAGCCCGCCAATCCACGCCCAATCCGCCGGGCTCCACAGGCAATCACCGGGCTGGCCCAGGAAATCATGGCTCATCTCGACCCCCGGCAAGTGCCCGGTCAGCAGGCGATGCCCGTGCAGCGCGCCCTTGGGGCTGCCGGTGGTGCCGCTGGTATAAATCAGCACCGCCGGGTCCTCGGGGCCGGTCTCGACGCTGGCAAAGGCGCCGTCCGGCAGGTCTGTCTGCTCGGGGATGAGGGGCGCGACATCCGCCATCCCGCTCAGCATCGCGGCGCCCTCGGTATCCGTGATCACGATCCGCGCGCCCGCATCCGTGATCCGCGACGTCAACGCATCCCGCATGAAGAGCTTGAACAAAGGTATTGAAATCGCGCCTATTTTCCATATCGCGATATGCGCCGCCGCGCAAAATTTATCTTGCGAGCGCAGCACGCCCACCCGGTCGCCGCGCCCCACGCCGCGCGCCACCAATGCCCGCGCCAGACCATCGGCCATGCGGCGCAGATCGCCATAGCTGACATCGCAGCGCCCGTCGGTCAGATCAATGATCGCGATCTGCGCATCGGGCTGTGCCAGCACCTGATCGGCCATGTTCAGCCGCGCCGGCAGGTTCCAGTCAAAACCGGCATAAAGGCTTTCGTAGCTGTCTGTGCGCTTCAACATGCCGCCTCACCTGTCCCACTTGCGCGATGCAGTCGCGTCAGGCAACGCATGCGCAACCAGGCCACGAGGTTCATCGCATCGCCCCCATCATTTCGCGCCCCACCAGCATGCGGCGGATCTCGGATGTGCCGGCGCCGATCTCCATCAGCTTGGCGTCGCGAAACAGCCGCGCCACCGGGGCGTCGGCCATGAACCCGGCGCCACCCATCGCCTGCACCGCCTGATGGGCCTGCACCATCGCCTGTTCGGACGCATAAAGACAGCACGCCGCCGCATCCTGACGGGTCACGTCGCCCCGGTCACAGGCGCGGGCCACCTCATAGACATAGGCGCGGGCCGAATTCATCGCCGTATACATGTCCGCGATCTTACCCTGCATCAGTTGGAAATTGCCAATCGGTTCTCCGAATTGCCTGCGCGACGCCAGATAGGGCATGATTTCGTCCAGACAGGCGGCCATGATCCCGGTGCCGATCCCGGCAAGCACCACGCGTTCATAATCAAGCCCCGACATCAGCACGCGCACGCCCTTGCCGACCTCGCCCAGCACGTTTTCGACCGGCACCTCGACCCCGTCAAAGATCAGTTCAGCGGTGTTGCTGCCGCGCATCCCCAGCTTGTCGAAATGCGGGCCGGTGCTGAATCCCGGCATGGTCTTCTCGACCAGAAAGGCGGTGATGCCCTTGCTGCCCGCCGCCGGGTCGGTCTTGGCATAGACCACGAGGATGTCGGCGTCCGGGCCGTTGGTGATCCAGTATTTGTTGCCGCTGAGGCGGAACTGATCGCCCTCGCGATCGGCGCGCAGGGTCATGCTTACCACGTCGCTGCCCGCGCCGGCTTCGGACATGGCCAATGCGCCCACATGCGTGCCCTTGATCAGCCCCGGCAGGTATTTGCGGCGTTGCGCGTCGCTGCCGTTCAGCTTGATCTGGTTCACGCACAGGTTGGAATGCGCGCCGTATGACAGCGCCACCGAGGCACTGGCGCGGGCGATTTCCTCGGTTGCGATCACATGCGCCAGATAGGACATGCCCGCGCCGCCCAGATCCTCGGGGACGGTGATGCCCAGCAGGCCCAGGTCGCCCATTTCGGGCCACAACTCGGCGGGAAAGACATTGCTGGCGTCGATCCCGGCGGCCATCGGTCGGACCCGGTCCTGTGCCCAGCGATGCACCATGTCGCGCAGGGCGTTCACATCCTCGCCCAGATCGAACCGCATTGTGGCATTGAACATGCCCGCTCTCCCCGTCCCTGAGTGTTATTGAACGACCGTTCAATTGTAGCGTGCCGCGATGAGTCGGGTCAATCCTTCCATTGCGGCAAACGGGGCCGCGAAATGGGGCCGCCGGTGGGAACATGTCACCGTCGCGGGCGTTGGGATGCAAGACATGATCAATCCCGAACAGGAGAGAGCGATGAGCACGCCAAGCAGCACCGACCTGAAACACATCTTCTGGGAGCGCGCCAAGGACATCGCCGCCGGCATGTTGTCCGCCCCCAACGCCCCGCCGCGCCCGATGGGCCACACCGCCCGCCCCAAGGACGGCGCGCTCTGGTTCATCACCGCGGCGGACACCGACATCGCCGCCGCCGCCCAGTCCGGCAGCACGGCGCAATATACGCTGGCCTGCATGCACAGTCAGCTTTACGCCACCGTCGAGGGCACGCTGAGCATCGAGAAAAGCAAGGAAAAGCTGGACGAGATCTGGTCACCCATGGCCGCGATGTGGTTCGAGGACGGGCGCGAGGACGACAAGATCCGCCTCGTGCGCTTTGCGCCGAAAACGGCCGAGATCTGGGCCACGGACGGATCGGCCAGGACGCTTTATGAAATGGCCAAAGCCGCCGTCACGGACGACCCGCCGTCGCCGGGCACGCATGGGTCTGTGCGGTTCTGAGCGGGCATTGCGCAGGGCGCGGGGGCGCTATACGCCCGCCTTCGCCCCCCGTCTCCCCCGGATTCAGGCCTGCGTGGATTGCCAGACCGCGCTCACCTCGGCGCGGATGATGCGGGCGATCAGCGCGCAATCCTCAAGCGTGAAGGTCAGCGGCAGGCGCATGTCGATGATGCCCTTGAGGATGCGGTCGGTCGTTGGCATCGCCTGACTGGGTGCGTATCGCCAACTGTCATAGCGGCTGGTGAAGCCCACAGGCTCGGCGCCGCCGAACCATTTCAATTCGACCCCGCGGCGCAGGCAGCGCGCGATCACTTCCGCGATGGCGGTGTCATCCCAGTCCAGCAACAGGAACTGGATGGATGAGCCGACATAGCTTTCCTCGGCGGGGCGCTCGACGATGGTCAGGCCGGGGGTGGCACGCAGCCCGTCCTCGACCACGCGATAGCGGTCATTCCAGCGCGCGCATTGCGCAGTCAGCGCAGCCAGTTGCGGGCGCAGGATCGCGGCGCGCAGATGATCCATCCGCCCGGACACGTTGGGCGTGATATATTTCACGCGCTCGAACACCTCGGCCGGGGGCACCGTGCCGTTGCGCCCATAGAGCATGTAGGACCCCGACAGGATCACCGCGCGCGCCATGATCTCATCATCATCGGTGACGAACAGACCACCCTCGCCGGAATTCATGTGCTTGTAGGTCTGGGTGGAATAGCACCCGATCAGCCCGTCGCGCCCCGAGGGCCGCCCCTTCCAGGCCGCGCCCATCGTGTGCGCGCAATCCTCGATCACGGTGACCCTGGCGGCGTTGCACAGCTCCATCAGCCGGTCCATATCCGCCAGATGCCCGCGCATGTGGCTCAGCAGCAGCGCGCGCGCGCGGGCCTGTCCGTGCCCGTGGCGCTGATCGTGATCCAGCCTGGCCTTGAGATCGTCCAGATCGATGGTCAGCGTCTCGCTCACCCCGACAAAGACCGGCACCGCGCCAAGCGATGCGATCGCGCCCGGCACCGGGGCCAGCGCCG
>CAKSUL010000056.1 GCA_934501475.1 uncultured Roseovarius sp.
CCCTCAACCCGGTGCTGACCATCGCCCGTCAGTTGACCGAGGCGCTGCGCCGCCATCAGCCCCTTGGCCGCGCGGCGGCGCGCGCGCGCGCCATTGCCCTGCTCAGCCAGGTGCGCCTGCCCGATCCGGCGCAGGTGATGGGGCAATACCCGCATCAATTGTCGGGGGGGATGCAGCAACGCGTGGTCATCGCCATGGCGCTTGCCAATGCGCCGCGCCTGATCATCGCGGATGAGCCGACGACCGCGCTGGATGTCACGCTTCAGCGCGAGGTGCTGACCCTGCTGGACCGGCTGCGCCATGAGACCGGAATCGCGGTGCTGCTGGTGACGCATGACATGGGCGTGGTGGCGCAGATCGGTGACCGCGTCGCGGTGATGGCGAAGGGGCGGATCGTCGAACAGGGCAAGGTGGGCGATGTGTTCGCCGCCCCCCGGCATGATGAGACCCGTGCGTTGCTGGCGGCGGTGCCGCGCCTTGGGGCCGGGGCGCGCGCGGCGAATGCGCCGGTGGTGCCAGCGCCCATGTTGCAGGTCAGCGGGCTCAGCCTGCGCTATCCCGGCGGGCCGGCCGGGGGTCTGGCGGTGCGCGATGTGTCTTTTGATCTGGCGGCGGGGCGCACGCTAGCGCTGGTCGGGGAATCGGGGTCGGGCAAGACCAGTGTCGCGCGCGCGCTGATGCAGCTTGCCCCGGCCTGCGCCGGGCGGATCACGCTGGACGGGTGCGACGTGACCCGGCCCGACCGGTCCGGTTTGCGCGCCCTGCGGCGCCGGATGCAGATGGTGTTCCAGGATCCGTTTTCCAGTCTGGACCCCCGGATGATGCTGGGCGATCAGGTGTTCGAGCCATTGCTGAACTATCGCATCGCCGCGCGCACCGGGCAGGAGGCGCGGGTCAGGGCGCTGTTTGATCAGGTGCGCCTGCCACATGCGCTGATGCGGCGCTATCCGCATGAGGTGTCGGGCGGGCAATGTCAGCGCGTGGCGATTGCGCGCGCCCTTGCGCTCAGCCCGCGCGTGATCATCGCGGATGAGCCGGTTTCGGCGCTGGACATGGCCGTGCAGGCGCAGGTGATGGCGCTTTTGCAGGATCTTCAGCGCGATCTGGGCCTGTCCTACCTGCTGATCAGTCATGACCTGGCCGTGGTCGAGCGGATCAGCCACGACATCGCGGTGATGTATCGCGGCCGCATCATCGAGAAGGGCCCCGCCGACAAGGTGCTGCGCGCGCCCGCGCATCGCTATACCCAGGCGCTGATGCGCGCGGCGTCAGCGGGTGATATCGGGCTCGGTGCAGGGGGTCCGGCGGCGGATGCGCAGGTCTGGCCGCAAACCGGTGCCACGACCTATGCCGATCTCGGCAATGGCCACTTTGTTCTGACCACCGATTGCGGCTATGAAGACTCAGGCCGCGCGTAACAACAGGAGGCAGGGATGCCCGTCAAGAACCGCTTTGCAGAAATGCATGATGAGATCACCGAATGGCGTCGTGACCTTCACATGAATCCCGAACTGTTGTTCGACACCCACCGCACCAGTGCGCTTGTCGCGGACAAGCTGACGGCGTTCGGCTGTGACGAGGTGGCGACCGGCATCGGGCGCACCGGCGTCGTCGGCGTGATCCGCGGGCGCAAGGACACGTCCGGCAAGGTGATCGGGCTGCGCGCGGATATGGACGCGCTGCCGATCACCGAGGCGACGGGGCTGGACTATGCCAGCAAGACCCCCGGCCTCATGCATGCCTGCGGCCATGACGGGCACACGGCGATGTTGCTGGGGGCGGCGAAATACCTGGCGGAGACACGCAATTTCGACGGCACCTGCGTGGTCATCTTCCAGCCCGCCGAAGAGGGCGGCGGGGGCGGGCGTGAAATGTGCGCCGATGGCCTGATGGAGCGGTTTGGCATTCAGGAGGTCTATGGCCTGCACAACTGGCCGGGGATGCCGCTGGGCAGTTTCGCGATCCGGCCGGGGCCGTTCTTTGCCGCCACGGACCTGTTCGAGATCACCGTGACCGGCCGGGGCGCGCATGCCGCCAAGCCGCATGAAGGGGTGGACCCGATCGTGATGGCCAGCCAGATGGTCATGGCGCTGCAAACCATCGCCAGCCGCAACGCCGACCCGACCGGGCAGGTGGTGGTGTCGGTCACGTCGATCGAAAGCAGCTCCACCGCGTTCAACGTGATCCCGCAGGCGGTGAGCCTGAAGGGCACCGTGCGCACACTGGATGCAGAAATGCGGGACCTGGTTGAAATCAGACTGCGCGCGCTTTGCGAAAATACCTGTGCGGCGATGGGCGGGGTGGCGGATCTGCGCTATGACCGCAATTATCCGGTGATGGTCAATCACCCCGATCAGACCGAATTCCTGGCCGAAATCGCCACGCGCATCAGCGGGGCCTGCGCCACCGCGCCACTGGTCATGGGCGGTGAGGATTTCGCCTATATGCTGGAAGAGCGTCCCGGCGCCTATATCCTGCTGGGCAATGGCGACACGGCGGGCGTGCATCACCCGGAATACAATTTCGATGATGGCGTGATCCCGGTCGGGTGCAGCTGGTGGGCGGAACTGATCGAGCAGCGCATGGCGCTGTGAGGGCGGGAGGGGGCGCTGCCCCCGGCGGTGAAAATCCGATGGATTTTCCCCGCTCCCCCGGGATATTTTGGGCAAGAAGAAGCGCGGGTCAGGATTGTGACCAGAGGGTTTCGTAGACATCGGCGATGCCATCGGCCTCGGCGCGGATGCTGAACCGGGTCTTGGCCGCCAGCCGCGCGGCGCGTGCCATTTCCGCGTGTCTTTCCGGCGTGTTCAGCATCTCCGACAGCGCAATGGCGGCGGCGCGGGGATCGTCGTCGGGGGTGATCAGGCCGCAAGTGGATTGGCGCGAAAAGCTGCGGTAATAGCCGGCATCGCTGGCCACGAAAGGCACGCCGCTGGCCATGCCTTCGAGCGGGGCCATGCCGTATCCCTCATAGCGCGGCAGTTGCACGATGCCCGAGAGCGCGCGCATCAGTGCGGGCAAGTGATCGGGCGCGATCTCACCGACAAAGAGGATGCGCTCGCTCAGCCCGGCCCTGGCGATACGGGCCTTGAGCGTGGCGAGAAACCCCTTGTCGCCATCCGCCGCGCGCCCGACGACCAGCGCCGTGATGTCGGGCGCATCGGGCAGGAAATGCAGCATCGCATCGACAAAACGATCCGTGCCCTTTTCCGGGCGGATGCGCCCGATGGTGGCGACGCCGCGCTGCCCCGGATAGCCCGTCGCCACCCAGGCGGCGGCGCGGTCGCGGCTGGGGTGGAAGCGGTCCGTGTCAACGCCGTGGGGCACGGTGGCGCGCAGATTGGGGACGAAATGCGCGGCGGCCTCGGTGGTGGCGATGACGGCGTCCATGCGCGAGATCAGCCAACGCGGAAAGGCCGAGTGGCGTCGTTGTGCGGCCGAGGTGAACACGATCCGGATCGGCAGGCGCAGCACATCGCGCGCCCAGAGCGCCGCGCGCATTTCGGTGTTGCGGCGCACATGCCAGATGGTGAACGGCCGGCCGGGTGGCGGCGTGCGCGAGGCGGCAATCGCGCGCGCCTTGCTGATCGGCGCGGGGCAGCCGGGCAGGGGGTGCCCCGCGAGGGCCAGATCATACTGCCCCATATGCGCGCGCACCACGCCCGCCGCAGTCGCGGACACGCCGGTGAAATTGCGGTTGAAATTGGTGACGATCACTTCGGGCACGGGGTGCATCCTTGGGCAGATCTCGGGGCGTTCGGCGCTGTCTCCGCTTTAGCGCAGGGCGAGCGCCAGAGAAAGGGTCTGGCTGAGATCGTCCAGACCGTCCTCTTGCGCGGCGGCAAAGGCGCCGGCCTGCGCGCGCTGCGCGGCAAGGCGATCCGGGCTCAGGAGCAGCGCATCGAGCGCGGCGGCGAGTGTGCCCGCGTCCGCCACCTGCACCGCGCCGCCCGAGGCGTCGAATTCGGCGTAGGCGGCCTCGAAATTGGCCACCAGCGGGCCGTGCAATACCGCGGCCCCGGCATAGGCGGGCTCATAGGGGTTGTGCCCGCCCACGGGTGTGAACGAGCCGCCCAGGCAGACGATCGGCGAGAGGGCATAAAACAGGCCGGTTTCGCCCATCGTGTCGGCCAGGTAGACCTGTGTGCCGGCCTCAAGCGCGCCGCCGGTCGAGCGGGTGGCATGGCTGAGGCCATGATCGCCGATGAGGGTTTCGATGTCTGCGGCGCGGTTGGGATGGCGCGGCACGAGGATCAGCAACAGGTCCGGATGATCCGCCAGCAGCGCGGCGTGGGCGGCCAGCATGATCTCATCCTCGCCGGGATGCGTAGAACTGGCCACCCAGAGCGGGCGCTGAGCGAGCGCGCCGCCGAGCGCGTCATGGGCGGCGCAGTCATAGGGCAGCGGGCCGGCCACGGATTTGAGGTTCTGGCCATGTGTGGCATGAGTCAGGCCCAGCTCATGCAGGTGGGTGGCGGTGCGCGCGTCCTGGGCGTGGATCAACGCGAAATGGCCCAGAAGATAGCGCGCAGAGCGGTGCATCCGCTTCCATTTGCGCGCCGAGCGGTCCGAAATGCGCGCATTCAGCAGCGCCATGGGAACGCGCGCGCGCCCGGTCTGGATCAGCATGTTCGGCCACAGCTCGCTTTCGACAAAGACGGCGGCCGAAGGGGCCCAATGCGCCAGGAATCGGCGCATGGCGCGGGGGCTGTCTAGCGGGGCGAACTGGTGCTGACAGCGCGGCGGCAGACGCCGCGCCAGGATCTCGGCCGAGGTGGCGGTGCCCGTGGTCAGCAGGAAATTCAACCTGGGATGCATCGCGCCCAGATGCGCGATCAGGCGCAGGACAGACAGGCTTTCGCCGACGCTGGCGGCGTGAAACCACATCAGATCGCCAGCGGGGCGCGGCAGGCCGGCATGGCCCAGACGTTCGGAAAAGCGCGCGGGATCGGTGCCATGGCTGCCCAGTTTCCGGCGCACGCGCTGATAGGCCAGGGGCAACAGCAGAGGGGCCAGCCCGGTATAGAGCCGCACCGGAACGGGCATCAAGGCACCGGACATCAGCCGCCGGTATGGCTCATGTGGCGGGACATCTTGCCGTCGACGGTCTGGCGGGAATAGTCGAAATCATGGCCCTTCGGCTTGCGCGCGATGGCGGCGCGAATGGCCTCTTGCAGGGGCGCTTCGCTGCCGGGATGGTCGCGCAGGGCCGGGCGCAGGTCGGCCATGTCCTCCTGGCCGAGGCACATGTAGAGTTCCCCGGTGCAGGTCAGGCGCACGCGATTGCAGCTTTCGCAGAAATTATGGGTGAGCGGCGTGATGAAGCCGACCTTCTGCCCCGTTTCCTCGATCCGCACATAGCGGGCGGGGCCGCCGGTGCGCTCGGCCAGATCGGTGAGGGTAAAGCGTTCGCGCAGGGAGGCGCGCAGATCCTTGAGCGGCCAATATTGATCCAGCCGGTTTTCATTGCCGATATCGCCCATCGGCATCACCTCGATAAAGGTGAGGTCCATGTCGCGCCCGGCGCACCACTCCAACAGGGTAAACAGTTCATCCTCGTTGAAGCCCTTGAGGGCGACGGTGTTGATCTTGACCCGCAGCCCGGCCTTTTGCGCCGCATCGACGCCGCGCATCACCTGTGGAAGGCGGCCCCAGCGGGTGATGTCGGCGAATTTCTGCTCGTCCAGCGTGTCGATCGAGATGTTGATCCGGCGCACCCCGGCGGCAAACAGGTCATCGGCGTATTTCTCAAGCTGGCTGCCATTGGTGGTCAGCGTCAGTTCGCGCAGCGCGCCACTGTCCAGATGCCGGGTCATCGCGTCGAAAAACGTCATGATGCCGCGTCGCACCAAGGGCTCACCGCCGGTGATGCGCAGTTTTTCAACGCCCAGCCCGATAAAGGTGGTGCACATGCGGTCCAGCTCTTCCAGCGTCAGAAGTTCCTTTTTCGGCAGGAACGTCATGTTCTCGGACATGCAGTAGACGCAGCGGAAATCGCAGCGATCCGTCACGGACACACGCAGATAGTTAACGGCGCGTTGAAATGGGTCAATCAGAGGTGCGTTCATAAGGTGCAACTTAGGCTGTGCGCCCGCGCAGGGCAAGGCCGAACCGTCTATTGATCGCCGCGCCGTCCGGGCATAGCTTGGGGATATGAAACAGGTCATGATCAGCATGCTGGCCGCCTGCATCCTTGCCGGTTGCGGCGTCGTGCCGGGATGGGATGGCAAGACGGCCACGCCCGCCGCGACGGCAGCGCCGCCGCCTGACACGGTGCGCCCGCAATCGCGCGCTGTTCCCGAAGGGGCCAACACCGCCGAGGCGCTGGACGTCACCACCACGGCCGAGCGCGACGCCGCGCGCCGCGTGCCGGCGGGTGGGCGCGATCTGGGCGTTACGGTCGCATCGCTGGGCAGCCCGGCGCAGGCGGGGTTCTGGCTGAAGACACCTCTGGTCAAATCCGAGGCAAAAGGCCGCGTGGTCCATGTCCAGACCGGGGCCGAGGTCAAGGTGGACCTGATCCCGCTGGAGGGTGAGAAAACCGCCGGAAGCCGCCTGTCGCTGGCGGCGTTCCGGGTGCTGGAGGTGCCGCTGACCGATTTGCCGGAATTGCGGGTTTACCAGGTGCAGTGAGGGCGGGGCGCTGTCATTCGACCGTGACCGATTTCGCCAGATTGCGCGGCTGATCCACATCGGTGCCCTTGGCCACCGCGGTGTAATAGGCCAGCAATTGCGCAGGCAGCGCATAGAGGATCGGGGTCAGGATCGGATCGACCTCGGGCAGGATGATGGTCTGCCAGATGCCATCCGTCAGCTTGTCCGCGCCGGTCTGATCGGTGATCAGGATGATCTTGCCGCCGCGCGCCATCACCTCCTGCATGTTGGACACCGTCTTGTCGAACAGCGCATCGCTTGGGGCCAGGACAACCACCGGCATCTTCGAGTCGATCAGGGCAATGGGGCCATGTTTCAATTCACCCGATGCATAAGCTTCGGCGTGGATGTAGCTGATTTCCTTCAGCTTCAGCGCGCCCTCCATGGCGATCGGATACATCAGGCCGCGCCCCAGGAACAGCACATCGCTGGATTTGCTCAGGCTGTTGGCCACCCTGCGCACGGTGTCGTGAATGCCCATGGCGTTATTCAGGATCGCGGGCAGGCCGCGCAGCATCGAGAGGCGGTCGGACAATTCATCGTCGCTGATGCGGCCGCGCGCATGCGCCGCCTTGAGCGCCAGCAGCAACAGCACAGTCAACTGGCAGGTGAAGGCCTTGGTCGAGGCGACGCCGATTTCGGCCCCCGCATGGATCGGCAGGGCCAGGTCGCTTTCGCGCGCGATCGAACTTTCGGCGACGTTGACCACCGACAGGATCCGGTCCGCCTTGCCCGTGCAATAGCGCAGCGCGGCCAAAGTATCGGCGGTCTCGCCCGACTGGCTGACGAACAGGGCGGCGGTGCGCGCGCTGACCGGGGGCTGGCGATAGCGGAATTCCGACGCGATATCGACCTCGACAGGCATCCCGGCCAGTTGCTCGAACCAGTATTTGGCGGTCAGGCAGGCGATATAGGCGGTGCCGCAGGCGACCATGGTCAACCGGTCAAGCGCGGTGAAATCGATGCCCTGACCGGGCAGGTCGATGCTGTTCCCGTTGATATTGAGATAATGGCTCAGCGCGCTGCCGATCACGGTGGGCTGTTCGGCGATTTCCTTGGCCATGAAATGCTTGTGACCGGCCTTGTCCACGCGCGAGGCGTCGATCTGGATCGTTCGCATCTTGCGGGTGACGACCGCGCCGGCGACATCCATGATCCTGACCGAGGACCGGGTGATCACGGCGCAATCGCCCTCTTCCAGATAGGTGATGCGGTCGGTCATCGGGGCCAGTGCGATGGCGTCCGATCCGATATACATTTCCCCGTCGCCATGGCCCACGGCCAGCGGGCTGCCCTTGCGCGCGGCGATCAGCAGATCGTCCTGCCCTTCAAACAGGAAACACAGCGCATAGGCCCCCTCAAGGCGGGCAATCGTCTGCATCGCCGCGTCCTCCTGGCTCAGGCCCTGATCCATCAGGTGCTGGGCCAGCAGGGCGATGGTTTCGGTATCGGTGTCGGTGCGATGCCCGATGCCGACCTTGGCCAGTTCGGCGCGCAACTCGCGGTAATTCTCGATGATGCCGTTATGCACGACGGCAACGGGGCCGGCGCGGTGCGGGTGGGTGTTGGCAAGGTTGGGCGCGCCATGCGTGGCCCAGCGGGTGTGGCCGATCCCCGACTTGCCCGCCAGCGGTTCATGCACCAGCAGATCGCTGAGATTGACCAGCTTGCCGACCGCGCGGCGCCGGTCGAGAACCCCGTCATTTACCGTGGCGATCCCGGCGCTGTCATAGCCGCGATATTCCAGCCGTTTCAGGGCCTCGACCAGAATGGGCGCGACCTCATGCTTTCCCAGAACACCTACAATCCCACACATTACTCGGCCCTCTTGGCGCGATTTTGCGCCTGTTGCTTCAACTTGTCGAACAATTTGCGCGCCAGCCCCGGCTTGTTGACCTGCTTGGCGCGCGCCATCGCCAGCGCGCCCTCGGGCACGTCGGCCGTGATCACCGATCCCGACGCCGTCATCGCATCATCGCCGATCGTGACCGGCGCGACCAGCATCGTGTTCGAGCCGATAAAGACGTTGCGCCCGATCACCGTCCGGTGCTTGCCCACGCCGTCATAATTGCAGGTCACGCTGCCCGCGCCGACATTGGAATGCGCGCCCAGATGGGTATCGCCGATATAGCTGAGATGGTTGACCTTGGCGCCCTCGTCGATCACGGCATTCTTGATCTCGACGAAATTGCCGATGCGCACATCCTCGGCCAGTTCCGCACCGGGGCGCAGGCGGGCATAGGGGCCGACAACCGCCCCGCGTGAGACGTGACAGCCCTCAAGATGCGAGAACGCCCGGATACGCGCGCCGGATTCGACGGTGACGCCGGGGGCAAAGACGACATTCTGCTCGATCAGGCAATCGCGCCCGATCTGCGTGTCATAGGCGAAATAGACCGTCTCGGGGGCCAGAAAGCTGACGCCGTTCTCGATCGCGTCGGCGCGGGCGCGGGCCTGAAAGGCGATCTCGGCCTCGGCCAGTTCGGCGCGCGAATTGATGCCCAGGGTTTCGCCCTCGTCGCATTCGATCGCCGTCGCCGAGAGGCCGCGCGCGCGCGCGATGGCGATGATGTCGGTCAGGTAATATTCGCCCGCCGCGTTGTCATTGCCGACGGCGCGGATCAGATCGAACAGGGTTTCGGTCCTGGCCATGACCACGCCGCTGTTGCAGAATGTGATCGCGCGTTCATCGGCGCTGGCGTCCTTGAACTCGACAATCCGGGTCAGCGTGTCGCCCTCCATCACCAGGCGGCCATAGCGGCCCGGATCGGCGGCGGTAAAGCCCAGCACGACGATATCATGGTTGGCGCGCGCCTCGGCCATGCGGGTCAGCGTCTCGACGCTCAGGAACGGGGTGTCGCCATAGAGGACAATCGCATCGCCCATGTGCCCGGCCAGCACCGGCGCCGCCTGCGCCACGGCATGGGCGGTGCCCAACTGTTCACTTTGCAGCACGATTTCGGCGCTGTCGTCATAATCCTGCGCGGCGCGTGCCACCGCATCGGCGCCATGCCCGGCCACGACCACACAGCGGTCAGGCTCCAGCGCGCGCCCGGCGCGCATCGCGTGGATCAGCATCGGGGCGGCGGCAATCGGGTGCAGAACCTTGGGCAGGTCCGATTTCATGCGGGTGCCTTTGCCCGCGGCCAGTATGATCAGCGCGATGGACATGCGGATTCTCTTTGTATTCAAATCGCGCCCGTTTTATCTGCTGTTACAGGTTGTGCAAGGCTGCATCGGATCAAACTAGATGACCGAATGTGACAGGCCTGCGCGGAATGACGCCGGTTCGGGCGGTTTCTATGGAAGGGCGGATGACATGCGCAGTGTGGTTTTCGATCTGGACGGCACCCTGGCCGATACCAGCGGCGATCTGATCGCGGCGGCCAATTCGTGCTTTCGGATGATGGGCGAGGCGGATCAGCTGGATGTCGCCACCGACGCGGGCACCGCGTTGCTGGGCGGGCGCGCGATGCTGACCCTGGGGTTCGAGCGTCTGGGCCGGGGCGGGGAGACGGGCCTGGTCGATCGCCATTATCGCGACCTGCTGGATGCCTATGAGCAGGCGATCGACGTGCATACGGTGTTCTATCCCCGCGCGCTCGAGACGGTGGCGGCGCTGCGCGCGGATGGCTATGCGGTGTCGATCTGCACCAACAAGCCCGAATATCTGGCGCGGCTGCTGATGCAGAAGATGGGCGCGCTCGAATCCTTCGGCGCGCTGATCGGGGCCGATACCTTGCCCACCCGCAAGCCCGATCCCGAACCCCTGCGCGAGGCGGTGCGCCGCTCGGGCGGGGACCCGGCGCGCAGCCTTCTGGTGGGCGACACGGCCACGGATCGCAACACCGCGCGCGCGGCAGGCGTGCCCTCGATACTGGTGACATTCGGCCCAAACGGTGAGTCGGTGCGCGACCTGCGCCCCGAGGGGCTGATCGCGCATTACGATGAATTGCGCGATGTGGTGCGTGATCTCATCGGCTAGGTATGGCCGTTATTGACGTGGGAAAACAACACTGTAAGGTCGTGACATGACAGAGGTTTTCAAAGGCAGCTTCACCCAGCAGGAACCGATCCCCGAGGCCGGGATCGCGGCGGCGCTCAAGGTCATGCAAAGCGGGCGGCTGCACCGCTACAACCTCACCTCGGATGAGGTGGGCGAGGTCAGCCTGCTGGAACGCGAATTCGCCGCCAGCGTGGGCGCGAAATATGCGCTGGCCGTCGCGTCTGGGGGCTATGCGCTGGCCACGGCGCTGCGCGCGGTCGGGGTCGGTCCCGGCGACCGGGTGCTGACCAA
>CAKSUL010000057.1 GCA_934501475.1 uncultured Roseovarius sp.
TCGGCGGTGTGACCGGCGTTGTCCTGGCGCAGGCGGGCGTGGACCGGGCCTATCACGATACATATTACGTGGTGGCGCATTTCCACTATGTGATGTCGCTGGGCGCGGTGTTCGCGATCTTTGCCGGGATGTATTTCTGGATCGGCAAGATGTCGGGGCGCCAATATCCTGAATGGGCCGGCAAGCTGCATTTCTGGATGTTCTTCATCGGCGCGAACGTGACGTTCTTCCCGCAGCACTTCCTCGGACGCCAGGGGATGCCGCGTCGCTATATCGACTATCCCGAGGCGTTCGCCTTCTGGAACTACTGGTCCAGCCTGGGCGCGTTCCTGTCCTTTGCGTCCTTCGTCCTGTTCTTCGGCATCATGATCTACACCCTGATGCGAGGCGCGCGGATCACCGAGAACAACTATTGGAACGAATATGCCGATACGCTGGAATGGACCCTGCCCAGCCCGCCGCCCGAACACACGTTCGAGCAGCTGCCAAAGCAGGAAGACTGGGACAAGAGTCACGCGCACTGATCCCTGATCCGAACCGGCACAATATAAAAGGCCCCGAAGTTCCGCTTCGGGGCCTTTTGCCTGCGCGCGCCGGATTTCGCGGCGACGCCAGAAAACGCAAACGCAGTAATTGGTGGTTAACAAGTCCGGTCTAATTTGATGGAAACCGGGGAATGCTGCTGTGCTTGCAAAACTGTCACGCCATATCGTCTTGTTGGGGCTTGTCGCTGTTCTGGGTGGCGTTCTGGGCGCGTGCAGCGTGCCGCGCGGGGCGGCGCTTCGCTCGGAGATCCTGAGTGAAGGCGATGGTGGTGATCCCGGTTATGCGGTGGTGGCGGTGACGCGCGCCAATACCGATCTGATCGCCGGGTGGCCCGCGCCGGGGGATGGCACGCGCCATCGCTGGCTGCCGGGCGGGCGCGGATCAGGTGCGCCGCTGATCGCTGTGGGGGACGCGCTGGACATCGTGATCTGGGACAGTCAGGAAAACTCACTGCTGATCAGTGAGGGTGAGACGCGCAGCGATATGCCCACCGTCACCGTCTCCGAAGCGGGAACGGTTTTCCTGCCCTATATCGGCAAGGTGGCGGTTGCGGGGCTGACCCCCGACGCCGCGCGTGACCGGGTGCAGGGCGAACTGACGCGCATATCGGATTCGGTTCAGGTGCAACTGGATGCAACCGCCGGGCGCACCCGGATGATCGACCTTGTCGGTGGCGTGGCACGTCCGGGGCGCTATCCGCTCGAGGATCGCGACACAGGTGTTCTCAGCGTGCTGGCCATGGGCGGGGGCATCGCGCCGGGCCTGCGGCATCCGCTGGTGCGGCTTTTGCGCGGCGGCGCGACCTATGAAATACGGGCTGAAACCCTGCTGGCCGATGCGCAGGCCAACACGCTGCTGCGCGCCGGTGACAGGCTGAGCGTGGTCGAGGACAGCCGCAGCTACAACGCGCTTGGCGCATCGGGCGCCGAGAGGGTGATCCATTTCACCACCGAAAACCTGAGCGCGATGCAGGCCCTCTCCGAGATCGGCGGCCTGGCCGATAGCCGCGCCAATCCCGCCGGGGTGCTGGTGCTGCGCGATTACGGCGCGCATCAACTGGGCGATGGCACAAGCGGTCCAGAGATGGCGCAGGTGGTGTTCACCATTGATCTGACGTCTGCCGATGGCCTGTTCGCCGCGCGCCGTTTTCTCATTCAGCCGGGTGATACCGTTCTGGTGACCGAATCGCCGCTGACCCAATTGCGCACGGTTCTGGGCGTGTTCGGCGCGGGGCTGGGCGTGGGCCGCGCAGTGGACGGGTAGGGCGCGGCGCCTACATGTCCGGGATGGCCCAGCGGATATCCCTGACCCCGGCGAGGCGGGCAAAGCGGGTCAACTCGCCCTCCAGCCGGCTCCGCCGCGCCGCCCCCCATTTCACACCGGGTTCGGGCCACAGCCCGCTCACCGTCAGCCAGCCGGCGGCGCGATCGGCCTTGACCTCGATCCGGCCCACGAAGCGGTCCCCCTCCAGCAGGGGATAGACGTAATATCCCCAAAGGCGCTGCGCCTGTGGCACGAACATCTCGTTGCGATAGCGCAGGCCGAACAGGCGCTCCAGCCGCGCGCGGTCGCGGATCGCCGGATCGAACGGGTTGAGGATGCGCAGGCGTGTGCTGGGGGCAGGGATTTTGGCCAGACGCTCTTCCATGTCGGGAAGGGCCATGGCGGTGCTGAGGCTGCCATCCGCCGCCTCGATGCGCACCGGGACAAGGTCGCGCCGCGCCGCGCACCAGGCGCGGGTCTCACGCGCATCCGTCACCGCCCAGAACCGCTGCACCTCGCCCGGGGTGGCGATGCCCAGCCGGTCCATCGCCTGATCGCACAGCCGGCGCGCCTGCGTGGCCTCATCCGGCCCCTCGCGCAGATGCGCGGGAAAGACCCGCTCGCCCAGATCATAGAATTTCACGAAATTCTCACGGTGCGACGTGGCCAGATCGCCCGCATACCACATCTGATCCAGTGCTTTCTTGTGCGGCGGGCGCGCCCACATCTCGCGGGTGGTGGGCTGCGTTTCAAAGGCATGGGTGGATAGCGGCCCCTCGGCCTCGATCCGCTTGCGGATGCCGGCGATCTCGCGTTGCGCAAGGCCGGATTGATACCATGCGGCATTGGCGGCCCTTTTTCCCAGACGCCGGAACTGCCGCTGCCACATCGGCAGGACCTCGACCGGGATCAGCGAGGCGTCATGGGTGAAATGCTCGAACAACAGCCGCTCGCGGCCCAGCAGCGGCCACAGCATGTGTTCACGGTAATTCTGATTGCGGCTCCACAGGATGTGGTGATGGGCGCGGCTGACATTGCGGATCGTGTCGATCTGCAAGAAGCCCAGATGCCGGATCATCGCCATCACATCGACCGGACCGACCGGCGTGTGCGCCAATCCGTTCGCCTCCAGCCACAGATGCCGTGCGGCGCGGTTCGGGATGGTCAGGGGGTGCGTCACGTCATGGCGCCGTGTCAGGGCGTGCTGATCAGGATCAGCGCATCGCGCAGATCGCGCCCCTCAAGCGACAGCACGGCGGCGTTGAACAACCGGCCGGCGGCGCAGGCATGCCTGTTGCTGGCGCGTCGCAGATCGCCAAAGGCCGCCATGATCTGCTGGCTATCGGGCTGGGCGGCGATCTGGGTGACCAGGGCCTTGAACACGATCTCTTCGATCCGGGCCTGCGCGCTTGCGCTCAGGCTGCGGGGGGCGCGGCTGGTGCCAAAGCGCGCGGCGTCAATCTGGATGCGGTAATATTCGCGCAGCGCCGGCGTGTTCAGCTTGGCGGCGACGCGTGACGTTGCATCCGACAACTCGCGCGGCGAAAGCTGATCCTTGACCGCCAGACCGCATTCACGGATGGGCATTGCGTTCAGCACGGTCTGCGCCACCAGGTGATAATAGCGCAGATCGCGCAGCGGCACATGGGTGATGCCCCGGTCGATCAACTGCCACAACAGGCCCTGTGCCCCGGTGACGACGATGTCGGGATGTTTCTGGAACCCCAGTACCTGATCCGCGATATATCCGGCGATCTTCGGATCGTTCATCATCCGCTGCACCTGACCGACGGCCAGTTCGAGGTTCTCGCCCTTGAAACCCAGCCTTACCAGATCCGCGCGCACCGGTTCGCTCTCGAACAGGCGGCCCAGAAGGCGGACGATATCGGCCTTGCTTACGCCATCGGCGGTGCGTTCCTGCGCCAGCAGGGGCGGTGTGATCCACAGGCATAGGCATAACAGGGCGATGAATCTGCGCAAGGGAAACGGCCTTTCCTGGCATTGAGGGGGGTAGACCCCATGGCAGCGCACTGTGCATCGGTTCGTGCGCCAATGGCAAGGTGGCGGATGGTGGCAGGCGGAAACAGGCAGGGGCGCGGCAGGATCGCGTCGCCGGCCATCCGGTGATATTATGACCCGGGCGGGCCAAGAGAGTTGTGGAAATGGCCGGCCATTCTTGCTAGATGGTGCCGCAACGCAGCAAATTCCGGAGCCTGAGATGAGCGCGACCGCCCGAAAAACCGCCCCGATGCCGGGGGATATCAAGGCGGCCAAAGGTGGCGTGCCTCTGGTCAGCCTGACCGCCTACACAACCCCGATGGCGCAGATGATGGATGCCCATTGCGATTTCGTGCTGGTCGGCGACAGTGTCGGGATGGTGCTGCATGGCCTGTCCTCGACGCTGGGCGTGACCATGGAGATGATGATCCTGCACGGGCAGGCTGTCGCGCGCGGGCTGAAGCGGGCGATGCTGGTCGTGGACATGCCCTTCGGCAGCTATGAAGAAAGCCCCGAACAGGCGTTTCGCAACTGCGCGCGCATGATGCGGGAAACCGGCTGCGCCGCGGTCAAGCTGGAAGGCGGCGCGCATATGGCCGACACGATCGCCTTTCTGGCGAAACGTGGCGTGCCGGTGATGGCCCATGTCGGGCTGACGCCGCAATCCATCAACACGCTTGGCGGCTACAAGGTGCAGGGCCGCGATGCGGATGCGGCGGCGCTGCGGGCGGATGCCATTGCCGTGGCGCGCGCGGGGGCCTTTGCCGTGGTGCTGGAAAAGGTGCCGGCCCGTCTTGCCGATCAGATCACCTCCGAAGTGGCGATTCCCACCATCGGCATCGGCGCATCGGCGGGCTGCGACGGGCAGATCCTCGTCGTCGATGACATGCTGGGCCTGTTCACGGCGTTCAAGCCGAAATTCGTCAAACGCTATGCGACATTGGGCGAACAGGGCGAGGCCGCGATTGCCGCCTATGCCGCCGATGTGCGCAGCCGCGCCTTTCCCGCCGCCGAACATGTCTTTGCCGACACGGCCCCCGGAGAATGACCATTGCCCCCATTGTGCGCACGCTGTCCGACCTGCGCAACATGACCGCCCCCTGGCGGCAGGCCGGACAAAGCATCGCCGTGGTGCCCACGATGGGCGCGCTGCACGACGGGCATCTGTCGCTGGTCGCGGCGGCCAAGGCGCGCTGCGAGCGGGTCATCGTCACCATTTTCGTGAACCCCAAACAGTTCAACAATCCCGACGATCTGGCGAATTATCCGCGCACCGAACAGGCCGATGCGCTGCGGCTCGAACGCTTTGACATCGACGCGATCTATGTGCCCGACGGCGCCCAGATCTATCCGCCGAATTTTGCCACCACCGTGTCGGTGGCGGGCCTCACCGATGTCATGGACGGCGTGTTCCGCCCCGGCCATTTTGACGGCGTGGCCACCGTGGTCGCCAAGCTGTTCCTGCAAACCAGCGCCACGGACGCGTTTTTCGGCGAAAAGGATTTCCAGCAACTGGTGGTGGTGCGCCGCATGGCCGGTGATCTGGACATCCCCATCACCGTGCATGGCTGCCCCACCATCCGCGAGATCGACGGCCTCGCCATGTCCTCGCGCAACCTGCTCTTGTCGGACCGCGCGCGCATCCGCGCCCCCCTCCTGCACCAAGAGATGGAGCGCATCGCCGACGGCCTCGCCAAGGATCAGCCCTTTGATGCCTTGCAGGCCAGCGCGCTGAGCCGGCTCGAGGCGGGCGGCTTCACCGCGGTCGACTATCTCGAGATGCGCGCCGCAGATGACCTCTCGCTGCTCAGCGCGCCGATCCGCCCCGCGCGCCTGTTCGCGGCGGCCCATCTTGCCGGCGTGCGCCTGATCGACAATATCGCAATCCCCGCCTGAGGCATGTCGCGGTGAATTGAATTCGCCAGCCGCCGTGAACGCATTCGCCGCGCCCCCGTTTCTTCTGGCCTGAAATATCCCCGCCGGAGGCTCCTGCCGGTGCCGCGATTCCATGGGTCCGAGGGGGTGGCGCGGCCCCCGCCATCCGGGGGCCGCCTCGGCATCAGCTCACATCGAATTGCAGCGGTTTGACCTGCTGGAAAAATCCGGTGTCGTGCAGCTTGGCGATCAGTTCGGCAGGCACCGGCACGTCCACATACAGAAGGGCAATCGCCTCACCGCCCGGCGCGGTGCGCCCAAGGGTGAAATTCGCGATATTGACGCCACTGCCCGCCATCGTCTGCCCAAGTGCGCCGATGATGCCCGGCTCGTCCCGGTTGGTGGTATACAGCATGTGCTGCCCGATCTCGGCGTCGATATTGATGCCCTTGATCTGGATGAACCGCGGCTTGCCATCGCTGAACACCGTCCCCCCGATCGAGCGTTCGCGCTTGGATGTCACGACCGTCAGCTTGATATAGCCCTCGAACGCGCCGGATTTATCCTGCTTGGTGGTGCTGATCTTGATGCCGCGTTCCTTGGCGATCACCGGCGCGCTGACCATGTTCACCTCGGGGTTGACCGATTTCATGATTCCCGCGACCCCGGCACAGGTCAGCGCCTCGAGGTTCATCTCGGACACAACCCCGTCAAAGAGGATGTTGATCGCCTTGATCGGCTCATCGGTCATCTGCCCGATGAAGGCGCCCAGATGATCGGCCAGCTTGATCCAGGGGCCCATGACCTTGGCCTCTTTGGCCGTGACCGAGGGCATGTTCAGCGCGTTGGTCACCGCCCCGGTCAGCAGGTAATCCGACATCTGTTCGGCCACCTGAAGGGCGACGTTCTCCTGCGCCTCGGTGGTGGCGGCGCCCAGATGCGGGGTGCAGACCACGTTGGGGAGGTTGAACAGCGGGTTTTCGGTGGCAGGTTCCTGCGCGAACACGTCAAAGGCGGCCCCGGCGACATGGCCCGATTTCAGCAGATCGGCCAGCGCCTCTTCATCCACCAGCCCGCCGCGCGCGCAGTTGATGATGCGCACGCCCGGCTTGGTCTGCTCCAGCGCCTCGCGGCTCAGGATATTGCGGGTCTGGTCGGTCAGCGGCACATGCAGGGTGATGAAATCGGCCCGTTTCAGCAGCGCATCCAGTTCCACCTTCTCGACGCCCATCTTGTCGGCCTTGGTCTGGCTGAGAAACGGATCATAGGCGATCACCTTCATTTTCAGGCCGCGCGCCCGGTCACAGACGATCCCGCCGATATTGCCGGCCCCGATCACGCCCAGTGTCTTGTTGGTCAACTCGACCCCCATGAAGCGGGATTTCTCCCATTTGCCGGCATGGGTGCTGGCGCTGGCCTCGGGGATCTGGCGCGCCACGGCGAACATCATCGCGATGGCGTGTTCGGCGGTGGTGATCATGTTGCCGAAGGGCGTGTTCATCACGATCACCCCTTTTTTGCTGGCCGCCACCTTGTCGATATTGTCGGTGCCGATCCCGGCGCGCGCGATCACCTTGAGGTTGGTCGCCGCGTCGAGGATCTTGTCGGTCACCTTGGTGGCCGAGCGGATGGCAAGGCCGTCATACTGGCCGATCACCTCGGCCAGCTTGTCCTTGTCCTTGCCAAGATCGGGACGGAAATCGACGTCGATGCCGCGATCGCGAAAGATCTGCACGGCGGTTTCGGACAGTTTGTCGGATACGAGAACTTTGGGAGCCATCTTGAGCGTCCTTGATGAAATATCGCTGACGGGATGCGCAGGATCGCGCATCCCAAGGGGGGATTGGGGGCGGGCGTTTCAGCCCGCGCTCATGCGGCCAGGGCCAGGATTTCGGACTCGAAGGCCCATTCGATCCACGGCATGAGGGCGGCCACATCGGTGGTTTCAACCGTGGCGCCGCACCAGATCCGCAGACCCGGCGGTGCATCGCGGTAGGCCCCGATGTCATAGGCGACGCCCGCCGCCTCAAGCCGCTTGGCCACGGATTTGGCAAAGGCCGCGCCGTTGCCGATGCGCGCATCGTCAAAGGTCAGGCAGACCGAGGTGTTCGAGCGATGCTCGGGCTCGGCGGCCAGGAACTTGATCCACGGGTTCTGCGCCACGAAGGATTGCACCACCGCCAGGTTGGCATAGGCGCGTTCGCGCAGCCCCTCCAGCCCCCCGACCGAGCGCGCCCAGTCCAGCGCAAGCAGGTAATCCTCGACCGCCAGCATCGAGGGCGTGTTGATGGTGGCGCCCTCGAAAATCTCCTCGATCAGCTTGCCGCCCTTGGTCAGACGGAAGATCTTGGGCAGGGGCCAGGGGGGCGTATAGCTCTCCAGGCGTTCGACCGCGCGCGGGCTGAGCACGATCATGCCATGCGCCGCCTCACCGCCCAGCACCTTTTGCCAGCTGAACGTGGTCACATCCAGCTTGTCCCAGGGCAGGCGTTGGGCAAAGGCCGCCGATGTGGCGTCACAGATCGTCAGACCGGCGCGATCCGCCTTGATCCAGTCGCCATTGGGCACGCGCACGCCCGATGTGGTGCCGTTCCAGGTAAAGACCACGTCATTGTCGGTATCGACGCTGCCCAGATCGACGATCTGGCCATAATCGGCGGTCTTGACCTCGGCATCCAGTTTCAGCTGCTTGACCACATCGGTGACCCAGCCGGCGCCGAAACTTTCCCATGCCAGCATTTCGACCTTGCGTGCCCCCAGCAGGGACCACATCGCCATTTCGACCGCGCCGGTATCCGAGGCCGGCACGATGCCGATCCGATACTCGGCAGGAATGCCGAGAATCTCACGCGTGCCGTCGATGGCGGCCTTCAACTTGGCCTTGCCGACAGCGGCGCGGTGGCTGCGCCCCAAAGGCGCGCCGGACAGCTGGTCGAGTGAAAAAGTGGGGATCTTGGCGCAGGGGCCAGAGGAAAAACGCGGGTTTTCCGGCCGCGTTGCCGGTTCTTGCATAGCCATTTAAGCTATCCTTCCAGATAAGCGCCCTTCGTTGGGGAAGGGTGTCCCGCTGATTTGGATATGGGCGGGCGCGGGTCTTTGCAAGCGCAGAAATGATGCCGCACCGCCGCTTTGTCGTTAAAATGCGACGGATCGGTTCACGATCGGAAACTTTGGCCCCGAATGCGCACATGCCGGTGGCGCGCGGGCGCAATCGGGTGGCAATCGCGCTGTCGCGCGTTGTGCATCTGGAAATCACCTTCGCGATGGCGTAGAGCCGCCGCAGCATCACGCCCGGAGGGATCACATGTTTGTCGTCAGTCTGATTGCACCGCCCCGCGGGCTGGAGCCTGCCCTGGTCGATAGCCTGCGCAATGCGTGGGGCGGGGGTGACGCGCTGTGGCTGTCCCCGGATGAGGCGGCGGAATTTCCGGTCGCGCTCATGCCCGCGAACCTGTGGGAGGTCTGGGGAAACCTGCAGGGCATGCGCGTCGATCTGGTGGTGCAGCCCGAGGGCGGTCGGCGCAAGGCGATGTTGCTGGCCGATATGGACAGCACGATGATCCAGCAGGAATGCATTGATGAACTGGCCGATGAGGCCGGGGTGGGCGCGCATGTGCGCGACATCACCGCGCGCGCGATGAATGGGGAACTGGATTTCGAGGGCGCGCTGATCGAACGCGTCGCCCTGCTGAACGGGCTGGACGCGGCGGTGATCGACCGGGTGCTGAGCCAGCGGATCACCATGATGCCGGGCGGCGCGACCCTGCTGGCCACGATGAAGGCGCACGGGGCCTATTGCGCGCTGGTTTCGGGCGGATTCACCGCCTTTACCGCGCATGTGGCGGCCAGGCTCGGCTTTGATGAGCATCGCGCGAACACGCTGATCATGCGTGACGGGCGACTGACCGGTGAGGTGGGCCGCCCGATCCTGGGGCGCGACGCCAAGGTGCAGGCGCTGCATGACATCGCATCCGCGCGCGCCATCACGGTCGAGGATGCGATTGCCGTCGGCGACGGCGCGAATGATCTGGGCATGTTGGGCGAGGCCGGGACCGGCGTGGCGCTCCACGCCAAGCCAAGCGTCGCCGCGCAATGCGACATCCGCATCAACCATGGCGATCTCAGCGCGCTGCTGTTTCTTCAGGGCTATGGGCGCGACGCGTTTTGCGAGGGCAGCCAGGGCTGATCCCGCCGCGCCGTCACAGCAGGGCGGCGGCGGGTTTGATCATGCCGGTCTCGATGCCGCGCCAGTTCCGGATCGGCGCATTCATGAATTTGCGCGTCGCCGGGTGATCGGCGTCCAGCACGCCCAGCCGGACCAGAATTGCGGCAATCGCGCATTCCGAGCCGCGCTCGTTCCCGTCGGTGATCTTGAGCGCGACACCCAGTTTCAGCCCCGGAATGATGGCGATGTAAAACGCCTCGGCCCCGGTTTTCAACGCGACGGGCTGGGTGCAGGCGCGCATCAATTCGGTGCAGGCGCGCCCCTCGCCGGCGACCAGATCGGGATGCGCCACCATCGCCTGCCACAGCCGCACCGCAGCGGATTGCCGTTTGTCCGCACCCTCGCGGGCCCCGGCAAAGAACGCCATGGCGCGGGCCATGCCCTGCAGCGAGCACATGAAATTGGGCGCGGAGCAGCCGTCGATACCATGTCCGGGGCTGACCTCACCGGTGACGGATTCAAACGCCTCAAGGCAGGCGCGCTGCACCGGATGGGTGAAATCGACATAGTCAGGTCCGGCGCCAAGATGCTGATTGAGCGTCAGGAACCCCGCATGTTTGCCCGAACAGTTGTTGTGGACCTGGCAGGGCGCGGTCTGCGAACACAGCAGCGCCTCATGCGCCACGGGATCGCGGGGCATATGCGCGCCACAGCGCAGATCACTGTCGGCAAGGCCCAGATCATCCAGCCACGCGCCAACCCGGTCGGTATGGATCGCGGCCCCGTTATGCGACGCACAGGCCAGCGCCAGATGCTGCGGCGTCAAGGCGCGCGCATCCGCCGCGCCGCTTTCGATCAGCGGCAGCGCCTGCAGCATCTTGGAGGATGAGCGCGGCAGCACCGTGGTTGCAGGATCGCCCCAGGCCTGAACGATATCGCCGGAC